>NZ_CAUTBW010000001.1:0-108621 GCF_963536905.1 uncultured Alloprevotella sp.
GCTTGGCTCTCAGTCTGACGTGTATCGGTGAAGCATCAGCCGAAGACCTTGTTTATCGCAGTGGCGCAAAAGAGAACGACCTCATTTGCGTGAGCGGTAATCTCGGAGCGGCCTACATGGGACTCCAACTGATGGAGCGGGAGAAGCGCGTTTTTGAAAGTCGCCCCGCACAGGATGCCGAAGCCGCGCAACCCGATTTTGCAGGGCGCGAATATCTCCTTGAGCGTTTCCTCAAGCCCGAAGCCCGTCGCGACATCGTTGAACGCCTGCGCACTGCTGGCGTTCGGCCAACGGCCATGATGGACGTCAGCGACGGCTTGTCGAGCGAATTGCTCCACATCTGCCGTGCGAGCCATTGCGGTTGCCGCGTCTATGAAGAGCGCATCCCGCTCGACTATCAAACGGCTGTGACGGCAGAAGAACTCAATCTGAATGTGACGACCTGCGCGCTCAACGGAGGCGAGGACTACGAACTGCTCTTCACTGTGCCGCTCACCGACCATGAGAAAGTGGAGCAAATGGAGGATGTGGCCGTCATCGGAGCTATCACGCGCGAAGCCTTAGGCCCACAGCTCGTGGCACGCGATGGACAAGAATTTGAATTGAAAGCACAAGGATTTAAGGCATTCTAAGATAGGAATCATTCAAAAGAATCAACAAAAAGCCCCTTCCAGTATTCCCGCAAAGAGAACTGGAGGGGGCTTTGCTTATTAGTTGGACTGGTCAGACTAGTCCGACCAGTCCGAGAACTTCCTTTTTCTTTTTTACAACCGCTTTTTCAGCCAGTCGCACAGGACGATGGCGTGGTTGTGTTGCTCGTCTTTAGCACCATAGAGGAGAGTGACGTTGTGCTGCTGGAGTTGCTCGCGGCAGCGTTCCACAAAGGCTGGAGCTTCAGGATTAGCATTGAGTTCGGCTGTATATTGTTCCGTGAAGTCAGGGAAGCGTTCCGGCTGATGATTGAACCATTGGCGCAAACTCGTGGTAGGCGAAATCTCTTTGCCCCAATAGTCGATGGCAGCTTTTTCTTTTGCCATGCCACGCGGCCAAAGTTTGTCGGTTAGGATGCGATAACCATCTGTTAGTTCAACCGGCGCATAGATGCGTTTTACAATAAGCTGATACATATTCTATAGGTTTTAAGAAACACTTATAAGTTCCAAATCGAAGATGAGTGTAGAGCAACCAGGAATATCTCCTGAGGAGCGCGTGCCATAAGCCTCAGAGTGGGGGATGTAGAGCGTCCAGCGGTCGCCAGCATGCATAGCGCGCAGAGCAATCTGGAAGCCCGTGATGAGATCACTCACGCGGAAGGCTTCAGGATAGCCGCGTTCCCACGCATCATCAAACACCTTGCCCGAGATGAGGCTCCCACGATAGTAGCACGTTACGATGGAGCGCGGTCCTACATCGCGCGTCCCGTCGCCCGACTTAGTGATGCGATACAAGATGCCGTGGGGCAATTCGTGGATGCCCTCTTCTTTGCGGATTTCTTCGAGGAATTCCTCGTTTTTGCGGAGATATTCTTTTTTGTTCATATTTTGTTTTTGGAAAAAATAAAGGGGCAGCTGCATAGGCAGGTTGCCCCATATAGTTGCAGGGAGAAGTCTGAAAAAGTTAGGGGAGGCGCAACAGTTGAAATAATTCTTCTGTCCAATCCTCGCCATTGACGGGCTGGAAGGTGGCTATTCCCAATTGCTGCGCAGCAGAAATGTTGTGGGATGAGTCGTCGACAAATAGGAGTTCCTCGGGGTGTACGCCTTCAGCTTCGAGCACGCGGTGGAAGATTTCGGCCGACGGTTTCATCACCTTCATCTGATAGCTCAGATAGAGCGCGTCCACATAGTCGGCAAGGGAATTTCCGTTGCCGTCAAAGTCCTTGCTCAAGGCCCAACCCATCATGAAAGGATTCGTATTAGAAAGGATAGAAAGACCATAACCCTCGCGGCGGAGACGCTGTAAGGCTTCAAGATTGCGCTGCGGGAGTCCGTCGCAATAGCCTCGCCAAGCGTAGCTACAATCCTCGATAGTCACGGCGCGTCCGATGAGCAAACTCAGTTGCCAGCGGAAGTCCTCCGCCGTAATCTTACCTTCTTCCAATTGCCCAAAGATGCCCTGCTGCGTGTAAGCACCCAGTCGTTCCTCCGCATCGAGCAATCCTATCTGCTTGAAGCGTTCCACGGCCTGTTGTTGGTTCTGTCGGATGATGACTCCTCCGAAATCGAAAGCGATTCTTTTGATTTTATTCATTGCGTTATCCTTTTGTTTGTTACGGCAAAGTTAGTGATTTCTCACCGAATGATTTTTTGTGCCAGTCGGTGCGCACGTTGCAAGTCCTTCGGCGTGAGTGGGTGTTTCTTTGTGCCGCCTCGTTCCAGCGTTCCACAGATTCGGAAACCACTCCATTTCAGGATTTCTTTCAAGGCTCGCACCACGCCGCGCGTTTGATGGAACCAAATGTTGAACGGCCAGAATGTGGTGCTGGTGCTGACAATTGCCGCCCGCTTGCCCTTCATCAATCCGATGGGAATACCGCGTTTGTCTTCGTCCATCATTCCGTAGACGAGGCGGTCAAAGAGAATTTTTAGTTCGCCAGGGATGTTGCCCCAATAGCAGGGCGCGCCGATGATGAGGAATTCACACGCCTGCAGTTCCTCCAGCACTCGCACGGAATCGTCCTCGGGCAGACAGCAAGCATGCTTACTGCGGCAGTACATACAGCCCGTGCAATGCCTCATTTGTAGGTCGGCCGTTCGGATGAGATGCACCTCTTTACCCGCTTCTTGCAGTGTGCGTTGTATTTCTTCCAGCATTTGCGCGATGAGCCCTTTTCGGCGCGGACTGGCATTGATGATGAGCACTCGCCCCTTGATGGTTTCCGTGGGGGCGGGGGAGCCATGGTTATCCTCTGACGGCATATTCATAGATTTGACGCGTGTGTGCCTCGTTGAGCGGGACAAAATTACCCACCAGTTCGCCTTTGGTCACATGGAGATGACTGTTGATGAGTTCCAAGTCGAAGTTGTCGATGCCCAATTCAGCGATGTTTGTAGGCATTCCGATGGTGTGGAAAAAAGCCTTTAAGCGCGCAATGCCTTCGAGCGCATCGGCTCGCTTGTTAGCCGTAGCAGGAACATTCCACACCTTATGTGCGTAGTGGGCCACTTTATCTACATTGTGGTCGGCCATGAATGTCAGCCAAGCCGGGAAGATAACTGCCAATCCTGCACCATGTGTGACACCATAGAAAGCACTGAGTTCGTGCTCGATGGCGTGTGACGACCAGTCCTCCTCGTTGCCCGTGCCACAGAGTCCCGTGTGTGCCAGCGTACCACACCACATCAGTGCAGCGCGCGCATCATAATCGTTGGGACTTGCTAAGACTTTCGGCGTCACCTCAATGATGGTGCGCAACAGCGACTCACTCAGCGCGTCCGTCACTTCAGTGTGCGGCGTATTGGTGAAGTAACGCTCCTGGATATGTGCCATCATATCGACCGCTCCGGCCGCAGTCTGGTAGGGCGGGAGCGTCATGGTGAGTTCGGGGTTCATGATAGCAAACTTTGGGCGCAGGGCGCGCGGCGTTCGGAGGCTGATCTTTTTGTTTGTACTCACTTGTGTGATGACGGAGTTGCCCGAGCCCTCACTACCTGCAGCCGGAATGGTGAGGACAACGCCCACGGGCAGCGCGGTCTGAATAATGGCCGTACCCGCATAAAAGTCCCAAAAATCACCCTCATAAACCAATCCGGCCGCAATGGCCTTGGCCGTGTCGATAACAGAACCGCCGCCAATAGCCAACAGCATATCGACCTGCTTTTCTTTACCTAAGCGGATGCCTTCATAAACCTTTGTATCTATGGGATTGGGTTGGATGCCACCAAAGAGCGTGTAGTCGACGCCCGCCCTACGGAGCGATTCCTCCACTCGGCCTGCCAAACCAGTGTGGACGATGCGTTCGCTACCATACACCAGCAATACGTGGTGGCCACCATACCGCGCCACCATTTCTCCCGTTCGCTCTTCTGTGTTCTTACCGAAGACGAACTCCGTAGGACTATAAAAAACAAAGTTGTTCATACCTATATTTCCTTAAAATAAAAAAGGCCTCATCCAGAAGGACGAGGCCTATGAGAGTTTTTATACTTATTTGACAACGACCTTCTTGCTCACCGTGGCATTTGCTGTGGTGACATTGAGGAGATAGACGCCAGCGGGCAAACCGCTCAAGCTGATGGTTTCCTCCTGGCCTCGGCTGATGCCTTGCAAGTTGCGCTGGTTCAGCAGTTGTCCACTCACGTTGTAAATAGCTATGTGGGCAAAATTCTCATCGCTGTTGAAGAGAATGTTCCAAGCCTCGGGCTTCATGTTGATAGTGACAGGCTGGTTGGTATATTCCACCGGATTAATACCCGTACTATTATCCATAGTGAGAGCCATTTTGAGTCCTTCGTAAGCATCCAGTTTTCCGTAGCCAAACGTAGGCGTCCATGTGTCATTTCCGGTGTATCTGTCGTGGCGAGCCGTTTTTTTGAGAATCTCAACGATTTGTTCAGAAGTCAATTTAGGATTGGCTTGCATCCAAAGGGCTATTGTACCCGTAACTACCGGCGTTGCCATGGAAGTTCCGTTCATTGCACCATAGTAATAAGTCTTTCCATTGATAACCAGTTTGTGTGTCACTTCTTCCTGCAAATCGTCAAGACCATGATCGTATTGGTTGAAAGCAGAAAGTATGAAAGTTCCTGGGGCAGCAATGGTGGGCTTCATGATGGTAGAGTCGCCCAGCCATGGACCAGGACTGGAGAATTTCGCAATCCTACCTGGGGTATAGCCAGGTAGAGAGTATGTAGAGCCTTCTGAGTTTGTGAAACGCGTAGAGAGGGTGTAGGCCGCAACGGAAATAGCACTCGGTACGTTAGCACCGCCTTCGCTACTGAGATATTTACTGTCGCCTCTGAGGAAACCGCCCGCTGAGTTGTCAAATTCACCATATTCAACTTCCATCCAGCAGTGGACCTCGGCATCCTTTTGGCCCGTGAGTTCAACGCCGAATTGTGCATCACTACCTCCGATAGATTCGATGGTAGAACTATTCAAAACGAAGGAGAAGAAGTGCTTGTTATTGTTTTGGTCGATGTCGTCATCGATACCTAAACCGCCTCCGCTAAGCGTAGAGATCTGGCTGTCGGTCAGATACGTTTTTCTACCATTATAATAGTAGAACGGACGGAATGTTACATGCTTTTGACCGTCTGCGATAGTCTCCCAGCACTGCCCAATAAGAAGGGTGTTATTTCCCCTGTTCGGAGAGTCTGGCGTCTTTACAAGGAATGATTTCGATTGATTGTCGGCCGTGAACTTGTGATAAGTGTGGATGGGGTCTTCACCTTCGTTGCCCGCTGCTGCCACTAGAACGCCGTTGTATCGCTTAAAGAGGCGGTCCATTGTGCGGTCGTAAGTGGTGGTGCCATCGTGTGGGCCGCTCTGTGCGCCCAAACTCATGTTCACCACGAAAGGTTGTTTTTTTTGCTGCGCATATTGTGCTATAGCACGAACATCCTCCAGCATTTCTTTCTCATCGAATGAAGAAGAAATGAAGTAGAGGTCGGCGGCTGGAGCAATACCCTGCAAATCGTTGCCGAGGTTGCGTCCACCAGCGATATTAGCAACGTGAGTGGCGTGTCCCTGTGCTTGCAGACCATCGCCTTGATTGGGAAGAACCGTTGTGGGATTGGCTGATGTGGGCTTTGCTCCGCGTCTCCACCACATTTTTACGCGGGTTTCGTTCTTAGCGTTGGTGAAAGCTAAGTGCTTGGGATAGAAGCCTTGGTCTATCACGCCGATGAGCACGCCTGTGCCATCAAACGGCGTGTCGAGATTGGTTCCTGCCTGCACTTTGTCGGCTCCAATGTCGTGACGGGCCTGTTTGAGCAGCGGACGGAACTTTCTCGAAACCTGCATGATATTGATATCATTGCGTGTAGCGAGTTGCTGAATCTGTGCCGCAGTGAGCGTGGCCGAAAGGATGTTGTCATCAATAGCCGTCACATCGAATCCTTCAGCTTGGAGTTCTTTCTCCAGGGCTTCGGCGTTCTTCGCATCAATAAGGATGGAGAACTCTTCGGGTTGGGTGGCACTGATTCCGCGGGCTTTTGCCGCTGTGGCTTGTTTTACGAGGCGCTCCAGTTGAGTAGACATTTTGCTACCATTGCCGCAGAGGGCTGTTTGCGCCATTACTGAAGAACTGATTGTCAGACCAAAGGCTAACGTGCAAAGTATTTGTTTCTTCATTGATAAATATGAATATTTTGTTTATATGTACGCAAAATTAAAAAATATCCAGACACATTCCAAGAAAGGAGTGTCTGGATAGCTATTTTTTTTGCTTGTGGTGCTAATTATTTTTTATGCGTCATGATATTGAGTACGCAGCGGTCGGTTTCGTCCATAGCATCTGTACCGATAGAAACGAGGTTGCGGATACTTTGTTCCACGTCGTCGTCGATGATACCTTCCACGCTCGTAACATATTCGTTCTGCATGGCCAGCATAGCACACATCACGGCCGTGCTAACGCCTGTGGTGAGCTTCATCGCACAGCTGGGCTTTGCTCCGTCGCAGATCATACCCGTTAGGTTAGCAATCATATTCTGAACCGCGTATGTAATCTGTTGGTAGTTGCCGCCCATCAAGTAGGTAATGCCGCAACTCGAACCCGTGGCAGCCACCACGCAACCACAGAGAGCCGAAAGCGTGCCAAGATGTTCTTTTATATAAATGACAGTGAGGTGCGAGAGCATGAGCGCCCGAATCATTTCCTCCTCCGTATTGTTGTTTTCGCGCGCAAAGACCACAATGGGATTGGTAGCACAGATGCCTTGATTGCCGCTGCCGCTATTGCTCATCACGGGAATCATTGCTCCAGCCATTCGAGCATCGCAAGCGCAGGATGTGCTAGAGATGATGTGTGAGAAGATGCTGTCGCCCATAATTCCACGACCGATGGGGCGAGAAAGAATCTTACCCAACCGATGGCCGTAGTTGCCTTTGAGCGAAAGTTGTGCCGCTTTCTCATTGAGCTGGCGTGCTTCGTCGATAAATCGGATTTCCTCGAGCGGCGTTGTGGTTGCAAACTCATAGACTTTTTTGAGAGATAGCCCTGATTTTTCTTTCTTCACCTCATTGTTTCCCTGTTGCTGGTTTTGTTCATCTAATAATATGGTTCTGTCTGTTTTGAGGAGAGTGAAGCGAGTGTGTTCATGAGCTATGGCAGCTGTGGCCGAGTGGCCACCAGCTGTCACACATATTTCGACATAGAGTTTGTCGCACGCGTTTTGCGCCAGATCAATGTGGATGCGTTCTTCAGCAATGAATTTTTTTCCTTCTTCTACAGCCGCAGTGTCGACATCGCGAAGGACTTCTAAACCGTAGTCAGACTTTCCCACCAAGGCTCCGAGAGCGATGGCAATGGGAAGGCCCACCATGCCGGTGTTGGGAATGCCTACTCCCATGGCGTTTTTTAGGATATTTGCACTCAGGTGTGCTTCAATGCGTTCTGGACGTTGTCCAAGTAGTTCCGTAGCTTTTGCCGTTGCCAGTGCCACGCAGACAGGTTCGGTACATCCGATGGCGGGTACAACCCAATGGCGTACCAAGCGGATGATTTTTTCGCGTTCTTGCGTATCTAACATAGTCTTTGTTGGATATAAAGAGATTTATGAGCGGGGAGGGGAAAGCCTTCCCCAGTACCTAGTTATATATTTAAGATTTCTGTTATTGCCCAAAGCGTCGTTCCTGTCCTCTGCCATAGGGCGAGTGGATGGCCTCTTTTATTGGCTCAATCCTTTTTTGCTTTTGTGCCGAGAGCTTGCACTCGGTACTGTCGCGGAGTCATTTTTTCTTCTCGATGGAAAGCCAAGTAGAAAGCTTGGCGAGAGGCAAAGCCGCAGTGCAGGCCAATTTCCTCCACAGATTGATCGCGGTAGCGAGGACTGGAAAGCATTTTGCGTGCATCGCGCAAACGGTAGTTATTCACTAGAGCGTTGTAATTGTCGCCCGTGTGTAGGGCCACCACCACAGAGATGTATCTCGGGTTGGTCTTCAGATCAATCGCCAGTTGACGGGCTGAATAATCTGGATCTCGGTAAAGTTTCTCCACTCCAATTTTCTGGATGATTCGAACGAAAAGCTGGTCGGCTATGTCATCTTTAATTCGAGCATAAGACAACTTCTCCGTGTCAATAGTTTTGGAGTTTGCCATAGTTCACTGTGTTATTATAATTTATGCAACAAGTATTTGTTAATGCAAAGGTATTGATTATATTTAAAAAATCCACAAAAAGAAGATGTTTTTTGAAATTTATTTTTTCTGTCATAAAAACATGTTTAATAACATGTATAATAGTAAGATTAATAATGTGTTATGGTAAAATTTCGCAGGCAATAAATCTATTATTTAGCACTAAAAATATGTTGCGAAACATATAAACAAGGCCTTAAAGTCTTGTTTTTTGTGTTAAATGGCACTCAAGTTGTATTCACACCTTCCCCAATGACGCGGATTTTCTGCTCTATTGTGTCCTTAAATTCTTGCTATTCAGTGGAAAACGGATGAATTTAAACGCTTATTTTCTCGATTCTTCGAAATTGGGCAACCATGCTGGTTCATAACGGCTTTGTGTAGGGAGAAAAATCTCTTTGCAGCGAACGAAAAATATCCTTATTGCGTTTTCAAATACAATAAGGGCGTCAGCTGACAGCCTTATTGTGTCAGCTGACGCAATAAGGATATTTTTTGCTATCTCAGAATTGCTTGTAAATAAGAAGATGATGTGTGATTAAAGGTTTGTTTTGTAGTGGTTTATACTTCTTTTGTGCTCAAATCGTCTATGCTCTCTCGAAAGGTAAAAAAGAAAAACTTTTCTGCACATATAGCTCATTCTTTGCTTTCTATATTTTCCTCTATAGTGATGAGTTCTTTCCGTTTTTTTCCATTCCAGAAGCCCTTCTTTTGCTGGCTCGGGGCAAAATGTTAAATTTGCAGCGCGGGAGGAAAGTCCCCTTTATTTTTTCTATTAAAACACATGAATAATTCAACAAATCTGAAGCTCAAGCCGGTGGTATTCCACCACTTCAGCCGCAAGTCCTATGCGCTCTTCTCTGTACTGAAGCGAGAAGTGACGGTGGGCGTGCTGAGTGTGGCCACAGTCACAACGGCTTCCGCTGCCATTACGTTGTCCGACGTACGCCCCGTTCCAGCTGGGCGCATCGACACTGTAGTGCTGAACAGCGCCGAGGTAACGGCCTCGCGAGCTCCTTTGGCTGCTCAGGTAGCAGCCCGTCAGGTGACCACGTTGAGCCGCGCGGACATTGCGGCTGCGGGGGTCACGAGTGTGAACGACGTATTGAAACTGGCCGCGGGTGTAGATGTCCGTCAGCGCGGCGGTTTTGGTATTCAGACGGACATCAGCATTGATGGAGGCACTTTCGACCAAATCACGCTGCTTGTGAACGGCGTTCCCATCAATAATCCTCAAACAGGCCATAATGCAGCCGATTTCCCTGTTAATATTTCCGACATCGATCACATTGAAATCCTGCAAGGGGCTGCTTCGCGCATCTTCGGTTCGCAGGCTTTTAGTGGTGCCATCAATATTGTGACGAAGCCTCTGGGCGATGCTCTCTTCTTGAAGGCTGAGGGCGGTTCGTACGGTACGTTCCGCGAAGAATTGCGTTCCTCCCATCGTTGGCAGCGTTTCAATATGACGCTGTCGCGCTCTATGCAGCGTTCGGACGGAGCTGTTGAAAATGCCGACTACAAGACCAACAAGGTGTTTTGGACAGGCCGTCTGAGCCTGCCGCGTTTTGTGCTGAAATCTCAAGCCAGTGCGTTGTGGAACGACTTTGGGGCTAACACGTTCTACTCCGCTGCCTTTCCCAATCAGTGGGAGGCCACGCGCCGTTTCATGGTGGCACTGCAAGGCGAGTGGAGCGGGCGCATCCATCTCTCCCCACAACTCAGCTGGGCGCGCAATGTGGATCATTTCCAACTGATTCGAGGCACGAAGAAAGCTGAGAATTTCCATCGTGGTAACGTGTTGAACAGTGGGCTCAATGCTTGGACCGACTGGGCTGCAGGACGTACTCTTCTCGGAGTGGAATTGCGCTATGAGGACATACAGAGTTCTAATCTCGGACTTCCCGTAGACTCGTCGAAGTTTGTCCGCGTCCACGGCCAGCGCAATAGCTTCTACACGCACCGCGACCATCGCACGAACACTTCGCTCTTCTTGGAACACACGCTGGTGCTGAACCATTGGACTTTCTCGGCAGGTGTCATGGGACAGACCAATACGAGCGTGCGCGGCGGACTGCGTTTCTATCCGGGCGTGGATGTGGCTTACCGACCGATGCAGAGCCTCAAACTTTTTGCCAGCTTCAACCGCTCGATGCGATTGCCCACGTTCACCGACCTTTACTATAAGAGTCCGACACAGGAGGGCAACAAGGATTTGAAAGCTGAAGAGAATAGTTCGTTCCGTGTGGGAGCGGACTACGTTTTGAAAGGCTTTAAGGCGCAGGCCTCAGCTTTCTACAACCGTGGAAATAACATGATCGACTGGGTGATGCGTTCGCCCACGGATAAGTTTCATGCCACTTCGTTCAACCTTGATAACGTGGGCGTTAGCCTACAGATGGATGCCGACCTCCGCGTGTTGCTCGGCCAGCATCAGCCGTTGGAGCGTTTCGCCGTGAGCTATGCTTATATCCATCAGAATCGCCGCGATGGAGAAGCTTATTTCAAATCCAATTATGCGCTGGAGTATCTGCGCCACAAATTGGTGCTCCGACTCTCACATAATATATATAAGCAGTTGGGAGCCGACTGGAGTTTGCGCGTGCAGCGCAGAGAGGGCAACTACCTTGTCTATGAGAACCACAAGAGTACGGGACAGCTCCATCCCTACGGCACGCACGCTCTTCTCGACCTGAAACTGAAGTGGGCAGCAAAGAGCTGGACGGCTTACGTGGATATGTCGAACCTCACCGCAACGCGCTACTTCGATTTGGGCAATGTGCGCCAACCGGGCTTTGTGGTGATGGCCGGCGCAGATATTCGGTTGAACGACTTCAACTTTATGAAAAAAGTCTTCGGCCGTCCCTAAATTTTTCTCTCTCGACTTTCCTTCCACACAACAAAAGCCGCTGCAACTCTCTGAAGAGTGCAGCGGCTTCTTTTTATGTCGTTCGACGAACTGTTTACTTCACGTAAACTTTCTTGCCGTTCTGGATGTAAAGACCCTTAGTGGGAGCTTCAACGCGACGACCTTGGAGGTCGTAAGTAGCATTGGATACGCGAACCGCAGTATTGGGCGTTGTGATACCCGTATAGGTATTAGCTTCTTTTTGGTCGTAAGTCAGATCAAGACCAATGCCCCAGTTGAACGCATGGAATTTGCCATCGTTGTCAAACTGGAAGATGTTGATTGAGAGAGGCAGATCCTTGTAGTCCTTACCATTGTAGGAGAACGAAATAGCTCCATAGCCAGTTTGTCCATCAGACATTCCTTCAGAGATTACAGGTACTGGACTGAAAGCCTTAGTGCCCGTTGCGGAAGGACGCACACGAACCATTAGAGTCTGGTTGGCAGCGATGGCTTCTTTAGCAGAGAAGTGAACCACATAGATGGCAGCTTGCTGACCTTTTGCAGGGATGAGAGTTACCTTATCGGCTGTCAGCTGAGCCTGCAGAGGCTCACTGGCCGGACGCCCGTTTTCAAGTGGAACAAGGTCTACGGCAACATCAGAAGCCTTCACCTCTTGTGTACCATCAGCATAGAACATAGCTTCTCCGCCTAAGATGTAAGCCGGTGCAGAGCTGTTGAACAAGAAGAGCTCATAGGCTGCTGTCACCTTCAGCTCTTGGTTGCCAAATTTCTTACCGAAAGTTTTGGTGATATTGCTGTTGGCTTTATCGCTGTTAAAGCCGAAGTAGTCGCTAATATTGATAGTGCCAGCCAAACGGCGTACGTCATAATTTACAGAAGGGTAAAGCGTTTCTCTGCGCAATGCGCCACCGCCGTAAACAACAATATTTCCCAGTGAGAATGTATCTGCTGTTGTTTTAGCATTGAGTGGAGACGAACCCACCTTGCTGCTGCAAATGAGCTGCGGGGCGGGCAGTGCAACAGCAGGATATGTAACGGTCAGCACAGAGTCTGTACCACCCTGAATCTCCTTCGTGAGGTAAGTGTACTCTTGTTGATCTTCAGAGACCTTTTGTGCAGGGTCAGCGTACATCCATTTGCATTTCTCTCCTACCATGACGCCTTGGAAGGAAAGGGCTGTGTTGGCCGGTGCAATGAGGTAGCCTTGGTACGCGTTAAACTGGTTGTCGGCTCCAGCCCAGAAGCAGCCCGCTGGACGTGCGTAGAAAGCGGAAGGAGCAGTGGAAGTGATGCGGGCACCCATCTTGTTGGCTTGGAGCGCCTTTCTTGCTTTGTTCACAGCTTTCTGGTTGAGCGACAGAGTAGTCACCGCGTTGCGACCACTAAGGTTCACCTCTTGGAGCTGGGTTTGAGCCATAGAAGCAAGGCCGAAGGCTGCGAGAGCCGAAAGGAGTAAAGTTCTTTTCATAAGCGTGTGTTTAGATTATAAAAATATAATGAGTTGTTTCTTAGCTTTAGACAGACAAACGCCTGTTGGATTGATGGAGCGAAACTAAACCTTTTTTTTGAAGAATGCAAGTTTCAATAACCTTTTTTAATAAATATGTGGGAAAATACCTCGTTTTAGCTACCATAACTGATAAAACTCGGTTTTCTTCCTTTCTCTTCTTAAACATGTGTTTTGTGTTGTCCGATATATTAAAAAAAAGGAAGGGCGGATAGGAAGTGAAAAATATCCTTATCTTTGGAGCGAAGAAAACTCCTAATTATGAAGAAAATAGCTTTAGCCTTTTTGGCTGCCGCTTTGAGTTGTGCAGCGATGAGCCAGACAAGCGACCTGGCTTCCTATGTCAATCCGTTTATAGGTACGGGCGGACACGGCCATACGCACCCTGCAGCCGTTGTTCCGCATGGTATGATTCAGCCGGGGCCCGACACGCGCCACCATGGTTGGGATGCTTGCTCGGGCTACTACTATGAAGACAAGACCATCAATGGTTTTTCTCAAACGCGCTTGAGTGGTACGGGCTGCGCCGACCTTTCCGATTTCCTGCTGATGCCTTTCACTGGCACGGCCGATTTGGCGCATGTGGGCGAGAAAGGCGGAAAATATCGCTGCCCTTTTGCTTCTGAATTCAGCCATCAGCAGGAGAGTGCAACGCCGGGCTACTATTCCGTGTTTCTCCAACGCTACGGCATCAAAACTGAGATCACGTCGACGGAGCGAACGGCTCTGTATCGCTTCACCTACCCCGAAGGGAAGGACGCGGGTATGATTCTCGACCTCGACTATAACAACCAGAATCAGTATATGCTGGAGTTCGACTACGAACAGTTGAACGATCACACGATGCGCGTATTCCACCGCTCGTTGGGTTGGGCCTATAATCAGCCCATCTATGGCATTTTCGAATTTTCTCAGCCTTTCACCTACGAAGTAGTACGCGACACCGTGCGCGAAGCCAACCGCGACTATCCTTGCTGCAAGCTGGTGCTCCATTTCAAGGACGTGCCAACCAACACGAAGCAGTTGCTCTGTCGCGTGGCACTCTCTTATGTCGACTACAACGGCGCACAGAACAATCTGCGCTGCGAGCAACCCGGTTGGGACTTTGACGGAACCCGCGCTGCTGCACGTGCGCTCTGGAACGATGAATTGAGCAAAATACAAATCAAGGACATGGCCGACAATGCCGATTCTGTTCGCCAAATTTTCTATACGGCTCTTTATCACGCCCAATTAGAACCGATGCTCTTCAGTGATGTCGATGGTCGCTATTTGGGAATGGACTTGAAAGTGCACCAAGGATTGCAGGAAGATCCGATGTACACAGTGTTCTCTCTATGGGACACTCACCGCGCTTTGCATCCGCTCATCAGCATCATCGACCCCGCGCGCAATGAAGCCTACATTCGCAGCCTTATCCGCAAGGGCGACGAGCTGGGAATAGTGCCAAAGTGGGAGCTGGCAGGCAACGAAACGGCTTGCATGATTGGCTACCACTACGTGTCCCTCGTGGCCGATATGTACACCAAGGGCTACCACAATTTCAACCTTCAGCGCGCCTATCGCCATGCACTGCGCTGCGCTGAATACGACACAACGGGCATCGCTCCAGTATTCCCACGTTGGAAGATGGAAGAAATCGAACCTTCCGCCAAATACTACAAAAATACGCAAGCCTACATACCGTTCGACAAAGCCAGTGAGAGCGTGGCGCGCGCCTTAGAGTTTGCTTACAATGATTGGTGTATCAGTCAGCTGGCTGAGGCTGTGGGCGATACGGCCAATGCGCGCCGCTATCAGCAGTTCGGGCAGGCTTATCGTCAATACTTCGATGCTAAAACGGGCTTCATGCGCGGCAAGGACTCACAGGGAAATTGGCGCACACCTTTCGATCCCGTGAGCAGTACGCACCGCATGGACGACTATACGGAGGGCACCGCGTGGCAGTGGACTTGGTTCGTGCCGCAGGACCCTGAAGGACTCGCCTCTCTCTTTGGCGGGCGCAAGAAAATGCTCCACAAGCTCGATTCGCTCTTTGTGATGTCCAGCAAGATGACCGGCGACAATGTCAGTCCAGATATTAGCGGCATGATTGGCCAGTATGCCCACGGCAACGAACCTGGACATGGGACGATATTCCTATATAATTATATGCGTGAACCTTGGCGCACGCAGGAACTCTGTGATAGCATTCTCTACGGCCTGTACTATGCCGGCCCGAATGGCCTAAGCGGCAACGAGGACTGTGGACAGATGTCGGCCTGGTACATACTCAACGCGATGGGCTTCTATCAGTTCTGCCCCGGTCGCCCTGTCTACACCATCAGTCGCCCCATCTTCGGCGAAGTGAGCATCTCTCTGCCCAACAATCGTCAGTTCACGGTGCGCACCATCGGCAACAGCCGTCAGAACAAATACATTCGCCGCGTGCGCCTCAATGGCGTTGTCCTCACCGCTCCTTTTTTTACCCACGAACAACTCATGGAGGGCGGCGTACTGGAAATAGAGATGAGTGCTACTCCTACGAAGTGGGGCACAGACGCCAAGCCCGTGAAACTCTATATGCCCAAGCGGCCGATAAAGCCCATAAAGCCGATAAAGCCCATAAAGCCCGCTCGCAATCGTTGAGCTTTCCCGTGTGGCGGGTTTGTCCCACGGCTATCTTCAGCCCTGCAAATCACCACCTTTACCCTCTAAAAAATCCCTGCTCCAAAAAGGAGTAGGGATTTTCTTGTTTTTTTGAAAAACCAGCGTCTTTCTCTTTGTGGGAGAAGGAGAGAGGACTTTCTGTAGGATCGTGTTGTCACATTCCAACGCTGTCCAAAACTTGGTTTCCCAAGCGTTCTTGACCGATGCCTAAGTCCATGAATTTCATCAAGCTGCGCCAAGCTGCTTGCTTCACCATTGTGTTGTCAGAGCGGAGGTCCGTGGTGGTATGGTCGAGGTATTCAAGCATATCTCGGCGGTTGGGCACTTTCCTTTCGGTAAAGAGGCGGCCCAGCAGCTGGTAGCCCACATAGCGGAACATAGGGCGCTCGTCGGCCAGCCATACGAAGGCACGTTCCGAAGCATAAGGCGTGCGCGAAAGCAGATGGAACACCAAATTGTCGGCCTCCTCAGGGAAGAGAATTTGTTCCACCCAAACATCGGCAAGGTCGGCAGGAAATTCCTCTACCGGCATCAGCATGCCAGCCAGCAGCCGACATTCGCGAATGTTCTCTTTCCACAAAGCCGCCGCCAGTTCGTAGGTAGTAGGCAGTTCGTGAGCATATTCCTCCAGGCGCGGTTTTTCTACGCCGAAGTTCACTTTATAGGTCAGGCCCTTGTTGCGCATGGCTTGCGAGATAGGGCCGTTCATCATCGAATGGAGTGCGCACTTGATTTGGCGCAGTTGTTCTTGTAGTTCCATGGCTGCAAAGATACGATGAAAAGCCGAAAGAGAGCCACCTCCCCTTTGTCCGTTTTTGCAGGAAGGGAATATGTGTAAATAGAATAAGGGCGTCGGCTGACATCCTTATTCAGTCAGCTGACATCCTTATTGTATTTTCAAACGCAATAAGGATATTTTTGACCACTATTCTACAGGCGCATTTCCTTATTCAGCAGGTTAAAACTCACTCCTTTTTGCAGAACGATGGTAGTATTTTTCTTCCTTCTTAGGCTTTATTTACCTTTTTTGGGGTATTGCGTAGATAGCCACATCTTTGTTCTTTTGCACACGAAAATTAAAGCACCTGAAATTCACTCAAATTTTGGGTGAGAGATTGCGTAGGATAAAAGAGAATTATACAATAATTATAATGAAGAACGAAAAGTTAAAACTCGTTTTAGGCGTGTTGGGTTTGGGCTTGAGTATGACAGCTTCAGCTCAAATCAATGCTGCAGATTCAGTGATGAATCATGTGAAAGGCAATCGCTTGAGTGTCGGTGGATACGGTGAAGTGGCCTATTCCCGCAACTTTTATAGCGACAATGTTTATCGTTATGCCAATCCGGCGAAGTACAAGGACGGCAAGAGTCACGGACGTTTTGATTTGCCCCACGTAGTAGTTTATTTGGGCTACGACTTCGGAAAAGGCTGGAGCATGGGGTCAGAAATCGAGTTTGAACATGGCGGTACGGGTTCGGCTTACGAACGCGAATACGAAGAAGGTGGCGAATGGGAAGTAGAAACCGAGAAAGGTGGCGAAGTAGAGCTGGAGCAGTTCTGGTTGCAGAAGTCCTTCTCTCGTGCTTTCAACATCCGCGCCGGACATATCGTTGTGCCCGTTGGTCTTAACAACAGTCATCACGAACCGCTCAATTTCTTCACGGTATACCGTCCAGAAGGCGAGAACACAATTCTGCCCTCCACTTGGCACCAGACGGGTGTGAGCTTGTGGGGACATTATCGCAACTTCAAGTATGAATTGCAATTCCTCGAGGGACTTGACGCCATGCAGTTCGACCGTGACGGCTGGATTAAGAAAGGTCCTCACAGCGCGTTCGAGTTCTCTCCTGCCAGCAAATATGCCATGGCAGCGCGCCTCGACTGGTATGCAATGCCCGGTATGCGCTTAGGTGTGAGCGGCTACTATGGCCACTCCATCAACAATACGCTGATGAACGACGCCAATGAGAAACTCAAAGGTGCAGTTACGATAGGTAGCGTTGACTTTACGCTGAACAAATACAACTGGATTGTGCGCGCTCAGGCCACTTATGGACATCTCGCTGATGCCTATTTCGTGAAAACCCTCTCAGGACGTAGCACAAAGACTAGCCCTTATAGTACTTCAGAAGTGGGCAAGAACGCTGTAGCTCTCGGCGTTGAAGCTGGTTACGACCTCTTCTCACGCTTCGAAAAGCTGCGCGCTAACGAAAAGAAACTGTATGTCTTCGGTCGTTACGACTACTATAACCCCTACATCCGCGACCATCGTCAAGCACCTTATCCCTATGAGGAAAGAAACAAGCTGACCTTTGGTATCAACTACTATCCGCTGCCACAAATCGTTATCAAGGCCGACTACGGTGTACGTATGTTCAAATCGCCTTATAACAATGAGCCCAGTCTCAACTTTGGCGTTGCTTACGAGGGCTTCTTCCTCTAACGAAAGCGTGATTTCCAACAGACAAAATAATTCTTTTATATTACACAACAATGAAAAAGATTTTCATGTATGCTATGCTGTTTGCAGCAGCTAGTGCAACCGTTCTCGGTTTTAATTCTTGCAGTAGCGATGATCCCGACCATGTTCAGACGCTTACTGAGGAAGAAGGGTATCTGCAAAAGGTGCTCGGTTCTTACGTGGACAACACGATCAACCCCACTTATGCCAGCATGGCTAAAAATGCAGAGACTTTCTACGAGCAGATGAAGACCCTCCGCGATGCAGTGGAGAATGGTACAGCCACCCAAGCTATGGTAGACAAGGCTTGCGAGAGCTGGAAAGCTACGCGCGCTAACTATGAGATGAGTGAAGCCTTCTTGCTCGGTGCTGCCAGCGACTACAACATCGACCCGCACATCGACACCTGGCCCCTTGACCTGACGGCTCTCCACAACCTCTTGTCAAGCCCCAACCTGCTGAAGAATATCACTACCACTGATGACGAAGCAAACATCGAGTACGCTCACAACAACCTCAACCAGAACCTCCTCGGTTTCCACGCTGTTGAGTTCGTTATCTTCCGTAATGGCGCTCCTCGTAAGGTTTCTTCTTTCAACAGCGGTAACGACAATTTCAACGATGGCGTTGACTTCACGGACATCAATGCACTTGATGAGCTGAAGTATTCTGTTGCAGTTGCAGGTGACTTGAAGTATTCTATCTTCGAACTCGAAGTGTGCTGGGCTGGTGGTACAGAAGCTCACAAGAAAGCTCTCGAAGCACAGGAGAGAAAAACTTCAATGCCCAGCTCTAATATCACTTACGGCGAAAACATGAAGAAAGCCGGCCAGGTAGGTAGTCTCTACACTTCTATCAAGAGTGCAGTGTCCGCTATCCTCAGTGGTGATCACGGCTGTGTAGGTATCGTTGACGAGGTAGGTCAGACTAAGATGGGTAAGCCCTACGGTCTCGGTACGAACGATGAGAACAAAGAATCTGATCCTAACTACATCGAGTCTCCTTTCTCTCACAACTCACTGACCGACTTCTGGGACAACATCCAGAGCGTAAACAATGTATGGAACGGTGGCGTTGATGCCAACAAGCGCAGCAGTATGTCCTTCGCAAGCTACTTTAAGAAGTACAACCCCGAATTGGGCACAAAGGTGCAGAATGCTATCAACAACGCACAAGCTAAGCTCAAAGCTTGCCCCGCTCCGTTCGTAGCCAACTATAAGAACGCTCAAGTGCTGGCAGCTATCAATGCTTGCGATGAGCTGACAAAGGCTCTCGGAGCAGCTGATGAATACATCCAGCAGAAGAAAAAATAAAAACGACAAGTAATTAAATTCTAATTCAGTGTGAATACCCGTCTACCCTAAACAGGGTAGGCGGGGGTTCGCGCCTAAATAATATGCAATGAAAAATTTATCATCCTACTTATTGATGGGTATGGCCGCATTGTCCGCAGCATCTTGTTCGGACAATACCGACACACCTGTAGGGCCCACTTATCACAAGGACTCCCTCGCCGTTTTCTCGCAAGCTGAATGGCTGCCGGGAGGTGAGAAAGGAACCACCAGTAATGAGCAGGGCTGCTATTCAAATCCTGCCCCCGCTGTTGAGATGGCTGGTTTGGATATCACGTTTAAGAATGGCGAGAATTTCTTTGAACACAACGCCAACCTCTTTACACGTCCGTTCTGGGGACTTGGTCCAG
Organism: uncultured Alloprevotella sp.; assembly: GCF_963536905.1. Lineage (NCBI taxonomy): Bacteria > Pseudomonadati > Bacteroidota > Bacteroidia > Bacteroidales > Prevotellaceae > Alloprevotella > uncultured Alloprevotella sp. The sequence goes on from NZ_CAUTBW010000001.1 coordinate 19,492, forward strand.
CTTGGGTTCGTACTGGTTGCGAATTCTGTCACCCTTCTTACGGTCACGGAAAGCGTCAAACCGAGTATCGCGCAAACAAGATGGGCAACGGCTACTTGCTCGTGATTTATCACCCAACGGCAGGTGTCGACGGAAACGGCAAGCCCTATGCTGCTAACTCTTACATCACCGAAGTGACGGGTATGCCGCAAACTCAGGCTATGCACCCCTTCAAAGCACCTGTTGACGAGAAGGGCATCAGCATTACGTGGAAGAATGCAACGGATGAGCACGGTAATAAGTTCCCTGATGGCGAAACTTACGAACTCTCTTATCCTGATGTGCAAATAGCCCAATCAGCGTTCAATACCAAACCGCTACCCACCAACTATGAGGTGCGCCTCGAATCCACTATCGGTATGTACGGTACGGGCCTTATCGACGCTATCAGTCAGGACTCTATGCGCGTTCAGTACCAGCGCGAAGCTCGCTTCGCTCAGTTGAACCCCGCCATGTGGAACCATGCCGCTAACGACTGGGCAAACACTGCTTGGTACACGCTGGCAGATGGTCAGAAACGTATTAAGAAGTTCACCTACGGTATGACACGTGCCACATTGCTCGATGGCCCTGGTGGCAACGCAATATGGAACATCACCAACGTGACCCGTTCCGACCGTCACTATCTCTACACCACTGCAGCTTGGGCTAAGGCCATGAGCGAAGATGCCGATGTGATTGAAGCCATCAAGAGAGAAGGTGGTAGCTTCTCCTCTCTGCTTCATCCCTACTATGGCGACGGTTCTACCGACAGTATCAAGACACTTGTCAACAAGCTCCTCGGTCTGAACAGAAACACTCCTGAGATGCGCGCCGACTATGAGAAGTATATCGTTAATGCCGCACCTTGGAATGGTCGCGAAGAGATGACGGATGAAGACTACTATTCCTTCGGCGTTTGGCACCGTGGTCTCGGTGTGCCCAAGGCACGTAATCTGGACAATCCAGAAGTGCAGCGTGGTAAGAAACTCTTCTATCAGATGGGCTGTACGCACTGCCACCGCCCCTCTTGGACAATCAAGAAGGACAACATCTGGATTGACAACGCAAGCAAGGCTTATATAGCTACACATCCTAACGCTAAGTTCCCCACTTACGATAACACCGTTATCTGGCCTTATACCGACTTAGTTCAGCATAAGCTCCACATGGTCAACGATATTCGCACTGGCTGGTGCCGTACCACTCCGCTCTGGGGTCGTGGTCTTTCCACGCAAGAAACGGGTGAAGGTTCACGCCTCCACGACTGCCGCGCTAAGAACGTTGTAGAAGCCATCATGTGGCACGGATATAGCAAAGAAAGCGATGCTTACGCTGCTGCGCAGAAGTTCTATCGTTTGTCAAAGAGCGACCGCGACGCCGTTGTAGCATTCATCAATGCTATCTAATTTAGATTCCTAACTGGAAGTTTCACAGCTCCCTCTATCATTCTCCTTGGGAAGATACTCCGTTACCGCCTTTATGTGAGGAACCAGTGTATCTCCTTTGCTGGAGGAAGCTAGAGGGAGCTTTTTATCACTCTAATCTCTTAATATTATCTCCAATGAAAATCTTTTGGACAATCGTTATATCACTGTTTGCCGCTTGTGGACTTTCCTCTTGCAGTAATGACAATGGAACTTCTTCCGGTAAGCAATCAGAAGTGCTTGCTGAAGCCATGGCCCACAACCTGGACTTGTTCTACTATTATAATAGTCTGACATCGGCCACAGCAGACACAGTCTACCATCAAATCAATGCCTTGGCTTATGGTAAAGTTACGCAACAACAGCTCAATACAGCTGCTGCAACCTTCCTGCGTATGCGTCTTCTCTATGAGCAGACTGAAGCCTTCTTCCTTGGGCCTAATTCGCATTTTGATATTGATGCCGATATCAATAAATGGCCGCTCGATCACCAATCCTTCGATCAACTCATGACCAGTGGGAGCCAGTTGGAAACTGTCAGCGGTTTGCCATCATCCATCGTAGGTTTTCATGGACTTGAATACATCCTCTATCGCGAAGGCAAGGTGCGCAATGTTAGCGACCTGACAGCCCGCGAAATCCAATATGCACAATTGCTCATTGCCGATTTGCGCCTGCGCTTGGCACAAGTCCGTTGTGGCTGGACTGCTGCCGACACAGAGTTGAAACAATTGTTGGCTGCCCACGCCTTACCCTATACAGCTCCCGATGAGTCGGACTATCGCACCTATATGCTCAAGGCCTATACCACAAAGCAGTTGGCTGCCGCACTCCTTACGGGCGATCACGGCATGGGCGGACTGTCCGACGAGATAGCCTACACGAAGCTGAACAGACCTTATTCCTCCGACTCCACCTATATTGAGTCGCCATATAGCATGACCTCGCTCGACGATTTGGAGCGCAATCTTGCCAGCATCTCCAATGTGTGGTATGGTGCGCCGCTCAAGAAAGGCACAGCCTCTTTCCATTCCTATTTTGCCTCCTATGCTGCAGCAGAAGGCCAGAAGGTGGAGGAAGCTCTTGTGAATTGCAAGAAATCGCTTGAGGCCATTCCCAAACCTTTTGTTAGTCATTGCAAGGACGCCTCTGTGCCTTTAGCCATCAAGGCCTTTGAGCAACTCACGGCGGCCCTCTCTGATGCCAATGACTACATTCAGAATAACGAAAAATAACAATGCTAAAGAAAATAGTTATAACTCTATATGTGCTGGTAGTAGTGTTGCTGGCTGCCATCACAGTCATTGAAAACATCTACGACACCACCTTCGTGAATCAGCACTTCTATGGCAGCTGGTGGTTCTGCCTCTTGTGGGCTGTGTTCACTGCTGCTGGAATTCTCTATATAGTGCAACGCCGAATGAGAAAGTGGAGCTTACTTTTGCTCCACCTCTCCTTCGTTGTGATATTGTTGGGTGCGTGGCTCACCCACGCCACTTCCTTCAAAGGTACGGTACACCTGCGCGGCGACCAACCCACGAACCAGTATTCTGTGATGACGTCGATGACCGGGACAGAAAGCCACGATCTTCCTTTCTATGTCCGACTCTCCCGCTTCCAAGTGGTCAATACCGCTGGAACGCTGGCACCTACGGACTATGTAACAAACTTCGTTATCATTGATGGTGCGAAGAATCAGCCCGCGCAAGTGTCGATGAACAAAGTGTACACTTATCGCGGCGTGCGTTTCTATCAAGCCAGCTACGACACCGATGCGCGCGGAAGCTACCTCAGTGTGAACAGCGATCCCTGGGGCTTGCCCATCACCTATCTTGGGTACGCGCTCCTTTTCTTCTCGCTGATTTGGTTGCTCCTTGATCCGAAAGCCACTTTCCGCCGCCTCCTCAAGAATCCGCTGCTCCGAAAGGGCGCGCTCATCTTGGCGCTGGTGGTTTCCTCATCGATGCTACCCTCTGCGAGCCAGGCCGCTACCACGGTGGACCGCACTACGGCCGATAAGTTTGGCCGACTGTTCATCAACTACAACAACCGCATTTGTCCCGTTCAGACCTTTGCTTGCGACTATGTGAAGAAACTCTACGGCAAGCGCACCTATGAAGGGCTCACACCCGAACAGGTGCTGACGAGCTGGATCTTCTTCCCCCGCGAGTGGCGCAACGAGCCCATCATTCGCGTGAAGAGCAGCGAACTGCGCGAACATTTCGGATTGTCGGACTATGAGAGTGTTCATTCCTTCTTCCGCGATGGCAACTATATCCTCGGCCCTTATGCCCATGAATATGCTGAGGGACAGACCGATGCCCTCCATAAAGCTTGCGCTGAGATGGATGCCAAACTGCAAGTGTGTATGTATTTGCAAGAGGGGAGTGTGCTCACCATCTTCCCCCACACCGTGGGAGCTAACACCATTTGGTATAGTCCTGCCGATAGTCTGCCGTCCTCTCTGGGGCAGATGAACATCCTTTTCTTCCGCAACGCTTTCCCTCTGCTCTACGACCAGATTGCCTCGGGCAATGTGTCGGGAGCTAACCACGTTCTCGATAAGATTCTCGCCTTTCAGCAGCAGAATGCAGGAAAGAGTCTGCCCACGCCCACGCAGGTAGAGGCCGAGCGCATCTACAACGTGGTGCCTTTCGCAACGATACTGGCTATGGCCAATCTCGCACTGGGTTTCCTGGCTTTGTTCCTAACCATTCGCCGCTTGATGCGAAAAGATGATAAAGCAGTGTCGCGCAAGGCCGATTATGCGCTGCTCACCCTCTTAGTCGTGTCGTTCTTAGGGCTCACTTTCAGTTTGGCCCTTCGCTGGATTGTTTCGGGCAATGTGCCGTTGAGCAATGGCTATGAGTCGATGCTCTCCGTGGCATGGTTCGTGGAATTGCTGAGCCTTTTGGCCTATCGCAAAGCCCGCATTGTCCTGGTCTTTGGTTTCTTGCTGAGCGGTTTCTTCCTCTTGGTGAGCCACATCAATCAGATGGACCCCGCCATTGGCCCCATGATGCCCGTACTCAATTCACCGTTGCTTTCGGTTCATGTGAGCATCATCATGATGAGCTACGCTCTACTGTCGCTCACCTTCATCTGTGCGCTCACGGCCGTTATCATCCATTTCCTGACGCGCAACGCCGTTTCGAAGGCTGAGCGCGACTTGCGCACCGAACGCTTGGAAGCCTTGCAGGTGTTGAGCCGCCTGTTCCTCTATCCCTCCATCACCACCATGGGGTTGGGCATCTTCATCGGCGCCATTTGGGCCAACATCAGTTGGGGGGCCTATTGGAGTTGGGACCCTAAGGAGACATGGGCACTCATCACTTTCATGATTTATGCCGTAGTGCTCCACACGCAGAGCCTCCCCGCCTTCCGCCGTCCGATGGTCTACCACCTCTATATGCTCGTGGCTTTCCTCAGCATCGTGATGACCTATTTTGGCGTGAACTATGTCCTCGGCGGTATGCACAGCTATGCGTAGGGGAAAAATGCAATAAGCGCGTTGGCTGATAGCCTTATTCTGTCAGCTGACATCTTTATTGTATTTTCAAGCGCCATAAGGATATTCGCGCAAGGACCCACTTTTTTGATAACTTTGCTCTAGAAGTCATCTATCAGCTGACTTCTGGAGCTTTTTTTTCTGCCTCTTGTTGGGCGCGATGGGGCAAATGTGCTGTTGTAGCTCTCCGCGGGGCCATTTTTCAGCTTCTTTGTCGATGGGAGTGACCGGTCTGGCAGTGTTTCCATGCCTCTTTTTCTTCCTCAAAACCAGTTCATTGCTCTTCTTTTTTAGGAAAAGAGAGGACTTTTCTTTGCGGTTCTACTCCGCATTCCTCCTGTTGTTTCCTCCCTTCTTTCTTTTTGTTAAAGGTTATTTTGAAACCTTACAAAAAGTTGTAAGATGAGATTTTGAAATGTTAAAATTGGTGGATTTATTGTTTGTTTTGCAAAGTAGACTTTATATTTGCGATCAGAATCCTAGAGAACCCTTCTGCTTTGGCAGACTGTGTTCTCTTTTTGTTTAACTAAAATAAAGTCATTTTTAAAATGAAAACAAACATTTTATCATCCGTGCGATGCAGCTTGTATGTTTCTATGGCAGCCATGATGATGTGGCTCGCTCCGATGGCTTCAGTTGCTCAGAAATTGCGTTCTGACGACTTCAAGAATCGTTATCAGCTCAAAGAAGTTGTAGTCCTAAGTCGTCACAATATCCGTGCCCCGCTTTCAACGAAGGGCTCTCTTCTCGAAACAGCTACTCCTCACCACTGGACCGACTGGTCGGCCGATGCTTCTCAACTCACGCTCAAGGGCGGTGTGCTGGAAACCATCTTCGGCCAGTACTTCCGCAAATGGGCCGTTGATAGTAAACTCTTCCCTGAGAACTACGTGCCCACGACGGATGAGGTGAATATCTATGCTAACTCTATGCAGCGTTGCATCGCTACGGCGCGCTATTTCACCGGTGCATTCTTCCCCGTGGCTTCCGTGAATGTGAACCATCGCTACACCCCCTCAAAGATGGACCCTGTATTCTTCCCACGTCTCACAAAGATTAGCGACTCTTTCAAGGCAGAGGCCATGAAGGAAATCGAGGCTATGGGTGGCAAGAAAGGTATCGTAGGTATCAACGAAGGTTTGAAAGACGCTTACGCTATCACAGCTAAGACGCTCGACCTGGCTCACTCTCCCGGTGCTGCTAAGGGTGGTATCAAAGATTTCGACAACTACAACACACAGATTCTGCTGGAGCGTGGCGAAGAACCTCGCATGAAGGGTTCTCTCAAGGATGCCAACACTTGTTCCGATGCTTTCATCTTGCAGTACTATGAAGAGCCCGATGCTATCAAGGCAGGTTTTGGCAACAAACTCTCTCTGGAAGATTGGACCAAGATTGCAAAAATCAAGGACGTTTATGGTGATGTGCTGTTTGCAGCTCCCATCGTGGCTGTTAATGTGGCTCACCCACTGTTGCAGTATATGTACGACGAGCTGAATGCTGACAATCGTAAGTTCGTTTTCCTCTGCGGTCACGACTCTAACATTGCTTCCGTAACGGCAGCCCTCGGCGTGGAGGAATACTCTCTCCCCAACAGCATCGAGAAGAAGACTCCGATAGGTAGTAAGGTAGTTATCGAGAAGTGGGTAGGCAAAGACGGTAAGACTTATTGCGATGTAAACATCGTTTATCAGTCCACCGACCAGTTGCGTCAGAATCAGATGCTCAATCTGAAGAACCCACCGATGGTTTACCCATTGAACTTCAAGGGCCTCACTCGCAATGCTGACGGTCTCTACAATTTCAGCGATTTCAATAAGCGTCTGAAAGAAGCTATCCGCGCTTACGACAAGATCGAGGACGACGCTGAATAAGCCCCCCTTCGCAATCCTTTAGGAGACGGCTCTTTACAAAAGTGTCCGTACTCCTTTCAGAAAAAAGGATAACAACATTCACTGGATAACAAAAAATAACAATATCTATATATGAAAAAATCAGTATTGGCTCTCGCCCTTGCTGCCACTTGCGGCGTAGCTGCTCAAGCACAAGAAAAGCTTGACGTTAAGATGACGGGACGCGCTCTCTTCGATGCTGCTTCCTATTGGCAAAACGATGCTTCTGAAGCTCAGGACGGCAAACTCACCGATGGTGTGGCTGTTCGTGATATTCGCGTGGGTGTTAAGGCCACTTATGGCAAATGGCTTTTCCGCGGCGATTTGAGCTATACCAACAATAGCGTTTCGCTCAAGGACACTTACCTCCAGTATAGTTTCCAGAAAAACAACTTCCTCCGTGCCGGTTACTACACCGTGCCTTTCGGTCTCTCTTCTGCTTACAGCTCTGCTAAGAAAGAATACATGGACGAGCCAGAAGGAAACGTGTATCAAGTGGGCCGCCGCATCGGTGTGATGCACACTATCTACAACAAGCCTTTCTGGGGACAGTATGGTGCGTTTGCTGACAACTCCGCGCTGACAAAGAGCACCGACAAGAGTGGCCGTCAGGGCTACACGCTGGCTGCTCGTGGCGTTTGGCGTCCCATCATGACGCAGGATTATGGTTTCCACGTGGGTTTCTCTTGGAATCGTGTGCAGGCTGAGGCTACCTCTAAGGGCAAACACGCTGCCATCGGCTACAACAAACGCTACCTCACCGTGGTGGACAAAACCCTGGCAACAGGAGTAACCCTCACCGACGCACGTTGGGAGAATAAGTTTACAGCTGAGTTCCAAGGTCTTTACCGCAACTTCCAGCTCTCCAGCCAGTACTACTGGTCACACATTGCTCGCGAAGGCGGCAACAGCTATAATACTGACGGCTTCTATGTTTCGGCACGTGGCATCGTTGTTAATCCAGGTAACTACAAGTACAACTTTGCAGGCTCTGGCGTTGACAATCCCGATAACAAGAACCTTGAAGTTATGCTCGGCTATGGTTATTTGAACCTCCGCGATGGCGATGCTTACGCTAAGAATAAGGCCGCTATTGCTGCCGGCTTACCGGGTGTCGATCTCTCCAAAGCTGGTCGCATGAGCGATGTCAGCGTAGGTCTTTCCTATTTCCTGAACAAGTACGTCACCTTCCGTCTCAACTATCACTTTGTGACGGTGAAGAACTTCGACCTCGAGAAGAAGAACGTCAATGTGCTTCAGGCCCGCGTTCAGTATATTTTCTAACCTGAAATCTCATACCGCTTATCTGCCGATTTCCTATATTTCGGATAGATAAAAGCAACGGGATGCTCCATTTAGAGCATCCCTTATTTTTAGGCCACAAGGCGTGATTCTTGCCTCAATGTGCTCTCAATGTTTCGTAGCGTTTTGCTTCTGCTCGAGGAGAATGCTATTTTTCACTCGATGGCTACTACACTGTCGGAATCCGTAGCGTCTGAAATATCAGTGTCTACATCGCTGGAATAATTCTCCGACGTAGTGTCTTCGCTGATATTCGCGTATTTGCTGATATCAAAATTCTTTATCGCTTCATTCTTACCCCAAAGAGCCGATACCGAAGTTTTTCCTTTCAAGATTAAGGCTGTGCAACCATTGTTCATGGCGATGATAGCAGCCCCATTGTTTTCTCTCACAACAGTTCCCATTTGCTTGAATTTTGCGCATACTTTGCTGAAAAGGTCTTTCATCTTGCCTTTCATCTTTCCTGCATTACCAATAGCGAAAGCAAAATAGCTCGGTTTTATGTTGTTGAAAGCGTAGCCTGTAGGCACTCTTTGATCATAATAGAAGTATTCATAATATTCGCGTTCGGTGCGGTAGGTTTGGCGGCTAATGTTGTCTGGAAATCCAATCTCAATCTTCACAGGGATGGAGATGAAAGCTTTATCATAAGATAAATCACTTTTGCTATCGTACCAATACGGATCTGTCCCCGGATGTTCGCTCGTGCCGGCATTGTCTTCTTTTGCATATTGAGCCACCACTTGTTGAACCGTAGAATTGAAAGATAATTTGTCAATGCCGTTCGGCGTTATACCCAGAGCACCCACTAATTCATTGAGATCCACAAAATCACTTTCCACCCAATTGTCGCCTATCGAAAAATTGATGTTTATCATGTCGGGGAGCTTCTCTACGTTCTTACCCTTTTTGTCGATGAGCGTGTATTGTGTGTCAGATTCTTTTACTACAGTGTATTTATCACCGAACAGATCGAAACGAAATGCCTCTTTGTAGTCCTCTTTGAAGATTTCTTCGTCCTTTTCGTTGATATATTTGTATTTGAAATTCAACTCTTTTCCGTCCACTTTCTGACCTGCCCAGAGATTGTCTCCATCAAAATATAAGACATCATATTTAGCGCGGATAAGAACTTCGCCTTTCATATTCATGAGTCCATATTCATCTTCTTTTTTATAGATGAATTTATCACCATGGATAGTACCAACCTCTTCAATCTTTTCTGAGGGTTTAACAACCTCTTCGCCCTTGTCGTTGATGATGCCCCAGCATTTCTTATCATCTTTTTTGATGGCAACTCCTGAATATCCATCCTGGAAACCAGGTTCACTGATATCATCGTATTTTCCGCCACTGAATTCAAAGAGTTTTTTCCCTTTAGTGTCGAGAACGTATATTTTGACTTTTTCCTTTTCGCCTTTTTCAACCTCTTGCTCGTATTTCTTATCAATAGCAATAAATTTTCCATCACTGCAGCTGCTTATATAACAGTAATTTGCAGGAATCACGCTTTTCCCATCAGTGTCAATCACACCAAAGTATTTGTCGGTTCGATAGACAGCATAACCTTCAGAAAAAGAAGCTACTTTTGTCACAGTTTTTCCATCAATTTTGTCAAGCACTTTGAGCGTTTGCCCCTCCTTGTCGATGATAGAAACAGGTTTGTTGCGTTCAACCACCAAGGCATGACCTTCACAGAAGCTCGTGGCAGAAACGTATTCTTTGCCCACTTTCTTAGGTTTCTTTTCGGTGGTATAGATTTCCCACAAGCCTTCTTTGTTTTTCACCATGAAGCGACCTTCGATGGCCACTGTGGGTGCTTCTTTGAATTCTTCAGAGAAGAGCACTTGGCCATCCTCCATAGAAATCATACTCCATTTTCCGTCTTTGGTCTCTTGGAAAGGTATTCCCTGAATGACTCTCTCAGACTTGTCTGCACACGACACCAAGCCCAATAGGAGCAATGCTAATAAAACGATGTTTGTTTTCATGTGTAATGTTTTTTAGTGATAAACTGTTCTGTTGTAATGTTCTTCTGGGTAAAAGTTGCTTGCAAATATATGTAAAAGCCTAAGACATAACAAAAGAAAAATAAAAAAAGTTTAAAGAAAAGTGTTTCTACAGTTGCTGGTAGCCTTATTGTGCTGACTAACAGAATAAGGATATGGACTGACAGAATAAGGAAGCTGATGGGCGCAATAAGGATGCTGACGGGGAGGGAAGAAAGAGGGGAAAAAGGGTGGGGAAATGTTTGGAGAGAGTCGGGGGAATGTTGTATCTTTGTGGTGTGAACGGTGCAATATCCCGTTCAGAAGCGTTCTTTGACAATCTAAGACCATTGAAAAAATAGTATAAAAATCTTACCGAAATTTTAGTTCTCTTTCTGGCTGCTTTTCTCGTTGCAGAAATGTCGTTTTTTTCTCACTCGTTGAGAGAGGGAGGAGTGAGCCTGTGTGTTGTAAAAAAGTTCCTCTCAATTTCCTGCTCCTCGTTATGTTTCGAAAGTAGGACAACAGCCTTTCTCCTCTTTTCCTCTTGCACGCTTCTCGCCTTCAGTGTGCCTCCTCCTTTCACACATCGCTCACACATCGCTCACACATCGCTCACACATCGCTCACACATCTGCACTCATCTTGCACTCATCTTGCACTCATCGCAAGAAGAAGAAAAACGAAGAAGAAAAATATTCCCCCCACACCCCCTATAAAAAGAAGAAGATAAAAGAAGAAGAAAACCCAATATTCTTCCTTACGTCAGAATATTGGGGCGCGAGAGATATTTTTTAGCGAATTTCAGCAAAAGCGAAAGGGCTTTTTAGCTAAATCTTGGAGCAAGTTGGTTGATTGAATCTCGGACCAGTCCGACCCGTCCGACCAGTCCGACTGCTCCGACCAAAAAGCTTATTCGTTCACATCTGGCAGCGTATTGTAGTCGCGGCTGTAGCGAAGCATCTGCTTGTCGTAAGGCTCGGTGTAGTCGAGTTTCACGTCAGTGATATTGCCTTGTGCGTCGCGAACGGCCGAGTAAACAGGATTGATGAAGCCCTTGTAGGGTTTGAGGTTGAGCTTGTTGTAGCGATCGAGGATTTCCTTGTGGAGCTTCGGGTCCACCTTCACGCCGTAAGTCTCCACGAGTTGGCGAGCCGCTTCATAGTCGCCCTCGCTCTTGATGCGCTGCACCTCAGCCAAGAGTTTGCCGAAGAGTTGGCGCAGAGCAGGATAGTCGTTGATGCGAACATAAGTTTTTCCGCCCTTCTTCACGAGTTCCACCACCTTCTTGTCGCGGCCATGCTCGTAAGCCCAGTGGGCGATGAAGGCACGGTTGCGCATGTGAGCCTCCTCAATGTTGTTGCCCGGTTTGATGCGTACCAGCTGCGTGAGCAGGCCGTTCTGCATGTAGGTGTAGTACTGCGCTTTGTAGGCCTCTGCATCGGGCGTAAGGCCAAGTTCCGTCATTTTCGGGTCGGCCACATAGTAGAGACCGAAGAGGTCAGCGCGTCCCTCCTCGATGGTAGAGCCGTAGGCCTTGAGCGAGTCGGGGTCAGTGCCAGGAAGGAGTTTTCCAGAGCCATGGCCAAGGCACTCGTGGAGGTCAGTGTGGAGATCGTCCGTGATGTCGCCATAGCGATTGATGAGTTGGCGCGTAGCCTCGTCGATGACAAATTCCTTGTCCATACCCGAGCCGTGAGCCGCCTTGCTGTAGGCATCGGTCAGGTTGCCGATGGTGACGGACTTAGAGCCGTGTTCCTTTCGAACCCAGTCGGAGTTGGGCAAGTTGATGCCGATGGCCGTTGAGGGGTAGAGGTCGCCGCCGAGGATGGCCGCTGTGATGACTTTCGCGCTCACGCCCTTCACCTTCTCCTTCTTGAAGCGAGCGTCTACAGGCGAATGGTCCTCAAACCATTGAGCGTTGGCACTGAGCGTTTCGGTGCGGCGCGTGGCCTCTATGTCTTTGAAGTTGACGATAGCTTCCCAGCTGGCTTTCATGCCGAGCGGGTCGCCGTAAGTCTCCGTGAAGTTGTTGGTGAAGTCCACGAGGTCCTCCGTATCTTTGAGCCAAAGGATGGACCAAGCATCGTAGGTGCGGAGGTCGCCGGTGCGGTAGAACTCGATGAGCTTGTCGATGACGTGTTGCTGCTTCTCGGTGTCGCAGAAGGGGCGCGCCTTTTGCAGACAATCGATGATGCGCGTAATAGCCGAGCCATACAGGCCGTGTTCGCGCCACACTTGCTCCGTGAGTTCGCCGTCCTCCTTCACCAAGCGGCTGTTGAGCCCCATCATGATGGGGTGCGGATCGTTGACGGCCTTGCGTTGCGTGTAGAATTCTTCCGCTTCAGCCTGCGTAACGCCAGGGCCGTAGTAGTTCTCCGCCGAAGTGAGGATGAGGTCATCGCCGTCCTTTTGGTTGACGCGCATGGGCATCACTTCCGGATTGAAGATGACGGGGAAGATTTCCTCGTCGAGCGAGTAGTTGAGATCGGCCAAAGTCTGGCGGAGCCATTTCTCCGAGAAGCCCGGTTGGAACTTCTCCGAACCGTAATGGTGGTGGATGCCACTGGCAAACCACACCCGCTTAAGGTAAGTGGTGAGTTCTCGGAAATCCTTGCTGTTGCGGTCGCCGCGATATTGCGTATAGACCGTTTCGAGCATACGCCGTATGCGCAGGTTGTAGCGTCCGTTTTGGTCGAAGAGGATGTCGCGGCCTTGAAGAGCAGCTTCGCTGAGATAATAGACGAGAGTCTTTTGGCGGAGAGTCAGCTTCTCGAAGCCTTCCACTTTGTAGCGAAGCATCTGAATGTCGGCAAAGGCCTCGTCGGTGTAACGGAAGCCCGCCGTTTGGCTGTTAGCAGCCATCGTTGCAGTAAGCATCATTGCGGTGAGAATTTTCTTCATATAAAAGTTGTTATTAGTTGTCTCTCCAGAAATCCGGAACGAAGGGGAGGAGCAGAGAGAAAATCTCCAAGCGGCCGGCCAGCATGAGGAACGAGTTGATCCAGAGGGCGGCATCAGGGAGAACGTTCCAAGAGTCGAGCGGTCCGATGAGATGGCCATAGCCAGGGCCCACATTGGAGAGCGTAGTGATACAGCAGCTCACAGCGTCCATCATGCTGAGCCCCATCGCCATGAGAGCTATGGAGCCAAACAAGGTGAGGCCGAAATAGCAGGCCACGAAAACGAACACGTTGCGAACCACGGCCGGCGGAAGGGGCTGACTGTTGATGCGGAGCGGGAAAACGGCATGAGGGTGAAGGATGAGGCGGAACTCATTGACGATGGCTTTCCATATCGTGAGGACGCGGATACATTTGATACCGCCACTCGTGCTGCCAGCACAGGCTCCCACGATTGTGATAAAGGCCACGAACATCCAGGTGGAGGGATGCCACAGCATGAAGTCCTCCGTGGTGAATCCCGTTGTCGACTGTATGGATATGGTGTGGAACGTGCTGAGTCGGATGGCTGTTTCCCACGGGCGGTGGTCCACGAGGTGGAGCACAAGAGCCCCCACCACGGTCACACTAACGAGGATGAGCAGGAAACAGCGCAGCTCGCCGTCCTTCCATACGTCCTTCCAGCGGTGTTTGATGACGGCCAGATACAGCAAGGTGAAATTGATGCCGGCCAAGAACATGAAGAGGATGAGGACGTATTCAATCTGTATAGAATCAAAGAAAGCGATGCTCGTCTGGTGGGTGGAGAAACCTCCCGTACCCATGGTGGAGAACGCGTGGCAGATGGCGTCGAACGGAGTCATGCCAACGAAATATAAGCTCACGGCGCAAGCCATTGTGAGGAAGAAATAGAGGCCTCCAATCCAGCGAGCCGTGGTGCGGATGCGTGGATGGAGTTTTCCGATGTTTAGTCCCGAGGCTTCAGCGGAGAAGAGTTTCTGTTCCCCTACGCCCATGTTTGGCAGAATGGCGATGGTGAAGAACACGATACCCACACCGCCCACCCAATGGGTCAGGGTGCGCCAGAAGTTGATGCAATGAGGGAGGGAATCGATGTTGTTGAGCACCGTGGCCCCCGTAGTGGTGAATCCGGACATGGCCTCGAAGAATGCACAGCTCACGCGACTTTCCGCGCCGCTCAGCAGGAACGGCAGCATGCCCACCGCGGAGAACAAAACCCATGTGGAGCTCACTATCAAGAAGCCCTCGCGCCGCCCCATGCGGTTCTCAAATCCTCGTCCTGCAAACTTTAGCAACATGCCGCCGAGGATGCTGAGAAAGGTGGGAAGACCGAACGAGAGCAAGGCGTCTTCGTGGTAGATGTAAGCCACGCCCCATGTACCCAAGAGGATAACGGCTTCGAGGAAAAGCAACTGTCCGAGGACGGACCAGATTATTTTGTAGTTCATATTGTTTTGTTTTGGACCTATTGAGGAGTTCCATTTTGTGGAACAAATCGAACGAAATCATGCACTATCCACGACAAAGTTACGCCTTTTCGGAAAAAGTGCAAAATAAGGGGGCGAGGATGCCCCTCCTTGCTGGAAGTCGTCCTCGCCCGTTAGTGTGTCAGAAGGAAGTTTAGTTCCACTTCTCGGTGATGGTGTAAAGCTTGTCTTCGCCCACCACGCGTGCCAGTTCTGCCTTCAGTTCGTTGGCAGCCTGCGCATTGTTGGTGCTCTGCGTGAGATAGTGACCCGGAAGTCCCTCCACCCAAACTTTCAGCACATAAACGCCGTCGAAGCTAAGGCTGTATTGCTCGATGGAGTCGTACTTGATGGGGAAATTCATAAGGAGGAGTGTGCGCGAAGCATCGAAGAAGAACGCGTTGTCGCTCACGTCGTCGATGTAGTGGGTCACAACCACCTCTTTCGTGATGGGACCATACTGCTCCTCAAGGGCAGCCTTCTTGCTCTCCCATGCATCGGGTTCGCGCAGGGCTTCCTCGATGGGTTTCTGCAATGTGCCGCCTTTGCGGTTGTTCCAATAATACTTCACGTAGCCACTGATGAAGAGCACGATAAGGAGTCCTACTAAAAGACCAAGGAAAAAATCTGAATACATGATTACTATGGGTGTTTTAATTAAAATATTTTCCGAGTTTATTGATGCTTCCTTCGATGCAGAAGGCCATCACCGTGTCGCCAGCCTGCAACTGTGTCATACCATTGATGAGCGACCCAACGCCATTGCGCATCATGCCGCCCAGGGTTACAGTGGAAGGCAAATTGAGGTCGCGAACAGGGTGGCGCGTGGCGCGTGAACCTTCCTTCACCACGAGTTCCGCCACATCGGCTGCGGCAATGATGAGGCTTTTCACGTTTGTCACGTCCGACCGTAGTATGCGGTTGTAGATTTTGTCGGCGGCCAGTGTTTTTTTTTCTATGATAGAGCCGATGTCGAGGCTCTGAGCCATCGTCACATAGTTGGAATTGTCAATCAAAGCCACAGTCTTTCTCACACCGAGCTTTTTGGCGTTCAAGCAACTCAAAACGTTCTCCGAACTGCTCGAGGTTGTGGCCACAAAGGCTTGCGCCCGATGGATGCCCTCTTCTTCGAGCAGGTCGATATTGCGGCCGTCTTCGTTGATACACATGATGCGGTTGTCCTCATAGAGCGACTGGAGATGCTCGATGCGGCGCGGGTCGGTTTCGAAGACTTTTGCGTGCATATAGTCGGGGAGGAAAGCCAAGGCTCTCTCCGTGGTGTTGCCGCCGCCCAAGAAGAAAACGTTGCGCACATCGGGATAGTCCTGCTTTCCGGCAATCTCTTTGATGTAGCTCGCCTCGAGTTCCGTTGTCATGAAGTAGACCACATCCTGGTCGAGTAGGCAGTCGTTGCCGTGGGGGATGATGGTGTCCTCTTTGCGCTTGATGGCCACAACGTGGTAGGGGCTGTCGGGCTTGGAAATATCGCGAAGCGGCACGTTGAGTATCCTCGCTCCTGTTCTCACTTTGATGCAGAGCAACACAAGCTGATCGTTGAGCATCGGAATCCACTGGCGGGTCCAGCTGCGGCGGATGTTGTCCATGATTTCCTTACCAGCGGCCATCTCGGGATAGATAATGCTGTCCACACCAGTCTGGCTGAAGAGCTCGCGGTTGCTCTCGAGCGCGTACTCATGGTTGTTCACGCGCGCCACTGTTTGCTTTGCCCCCAACTGCTTGGCCAGCATGCAAATGGTGAGGTTGTGTGCCTCGTCGGGAGTAACAGCGATGAATAAGTCTGCATTGCGCGCTCCAGCATCACGAATCACATGGATGGAGGATGGGTCATCGTTGAGTGTGAGAATATCGAAGTCGTTACCGATGTCCATCAGTCGGGACATATCTTCATCAATGAGCGTGATGTCGTGGTTCTCCAACGAGAAAAGTTTGGCCAGATGAGTTCCTACTGCGCCTGCACCAGCAATGATAATTTTCATAATCTTCTATAGAATGAGTTGTGCGCTCCTCTTTTAGGGAGAAGAGCTTTCCTATAATCTTCTTTTTATTTCGCGGACGATGCTGTCCTTGTCGAGCCCTACGATGCGGTAGAGTTCTTCCACGCTGCCGTGCTCCACAAATTCGTCGGGCAAGCCGAGGCGATGGATGCGTGCGGGCAGGTCGTGGTCGTCCATAAATTCGAGTACGGCACTGCCCATGCCTCCAGCCCTCGTTCCGTCTTCGATGGTGATGACATGGCTGAAGCGGTGGCCCACTTCCGTCAGTAGCTCCTCGTCGATGGGCTTGAGGAAACGCAGGTCGTAGAGCGCGATGGTCTTGCCCGTCTCCTGCTCCACTTCGGCAATGGCGTCGGCGGCTGTGTTGCCAATCGGGCCAATGCTGATGATGGCCAGATCGGTTCCGTCCTTAATCTTGCGCCCTTTGCCCACGGGCACTTCCTCCAGCGGGCAGCGCCAGTCCGTCAGGCGGCCACATCCGCGGGGGTAGCGTATCACGAAAGTACCCTTGCCGGGCAGCTGTGCCGTATACATGAGGCGGCGCAACTCTTGCTCGTCGTAGGGCGAGGCGATGGTGAGATTGGGGACGGGACGCAATGCGGCCATGTCGAACACACCGTGATGCGTAGGACCGTCGGCTCCCACAATGCCAGCACGATCCAGACAGAGCACTACGGGCAAATTCAAGATGGCAGCATCGTGGATGATGTTGTCGTAAGCGCGCTGACTGAAGGCGCTGTAAATGTTGCAAAACGGTATCATGCCTTCTTTGGCCATACCCGCACTGAAGGTCATGGCGTGGCCTTCGGCAATGCCCACATCGTAGGCGCGGCCGGGCAGGGCTTTCATCAGGATGTTCATGGAACACCCTGTGGGCATGGCGGGCGTCACGCCGATGATTTTCTCATTCTGCTGTGCCAGTTCCACGAGGGTTTCGCCAAACACGTCTTGGAATTTGGGCGGTTGGTTGGCTTTGTTCTGCACCACGCGCTCCCCGCTGTCGGGGTCGAACTTACCAGGGGCGTGCCAAACGGTGGGGTCGTCCTCCGCGGGGGCTAAGCCCTTGCCTTTGATGGTGTGGATGTGGAGCAACTTTGGGCCGCCCATCTCCTTGATGCGCTGGAGCGTGCGTACGAGTTCTATAATGTTGTGTCCGTCCATCGGACCGAAATAGCGGATATTCATGCCCTCGAAGATGTTTTGCTGATTGGCAATCAGCGACTTCAAGGCGTTGTTGAAACGAATGGCGGCGCGCCGGCGGTCTTCATTGAGCCAGCCCCATTTGTAGAATAGGCGAGAGAGGCGGAAGCGCAAACTGTTGTACTTGCTGCTTGTGTGCAGATGTAGCAGGTATTGCTTCATGCCGCCCACGGAACTGTCGATGCTCATGTTGTTGTCGTTCAGAACGATGAGCATGTTGTTGGGCGTGTCGCTGGTGTTGTTGAGACCTTCGAAGGCTAAACCGCCGCTCATGGAGCCATCGCCGATCACGGCCACTACATGGCGGTCCACTTCGCCCTTCTTCAGAGCAGCCACGGCCATACCTAAGGCTGCCGAGATGGAGTTGGAGGCATGACCACAGGTGAATGTGTCGTATTCGCTCTCGCGAGGCGTGGGGAACGGACAGATGCCGTGGAGCTTTCGATTGGTGTAGAATTGATCGCGGCGGCCTGTCAGGATTTTATGACCATAGGCCTGATGTCCCACGTCCCACACAATGCGATCGTAGGGGGTGCTGAACACATAGTGGAGGGCTACGGTGAGTTCCACAACGCCCAGGCTCGAAGCGAGATGCCCTGGGTTGTGGGACACTTCCTCAATGATGTCGGCGCGCAATTCTTCGCACACGGCGGGAAGTTCCTCAACGCGTAGCTGTCGAAGGTCAGCAGGTGAATTTATTTTGGATAAGTATTTAAACTTAGGCATTTCAAATGTCTTTTTATGCCCCAAATGTAGTGTAAAGCCAGGGAAATGCAAAAAGAAACGTTCTTTTGTGTGCTTTCCTCTGCTCCTCTTGGCTCATTAGAAAGGGGAGAAAATGGGGAGAAAAGAAGGGGAAAATGTAGGTAAAGTCATGTTGCCCACCTTGTTTCTCCTCTGCTTCCTGATGGGGAGGAGGTGAGAAAACAGAAAAAGACTGCCAGCCGACACATTAAGGGCGTGGGCCGACAGTCTTATTCTCTCTGCCAGCATCCTTGTTCTATTTTTTCAGTGTATGGAACAGGTGGCTGACCGAGGGGAAAAAGAAAACAGCTGCACGGTGTTGTCATCGTGCAGCTGTTGGAGTATTAAGAAGTAGATATGAATCTATTATTTGCTGATGAGCTTCTTGCCGTTGCTGATGTAGAGACCCTTGAAGGTCTTGCCAACGCGGCGGCCAGAGAGGTCATAGCGCGGAGCGTTTGCTTCGGCAGCTGTTGCCGTTTCAGCGGTTTCGATGCCCGAAGCAACTTCAGCTTTGGCAGCGTTGGAGAAGCGAGATTCGCCCTTGTCGTAGACGGCTGTTACGGTGTAGGTGTATTGGCCACCACCCACAGTGTCTGTGAACTGATTGCCTTGAACCGGTGTGCTGTTCACCTTAACGCCATCGCGATAGATGTTGTAGCCCACGAGCGTCAGCTGTTGTGCTGCTGAAGAGTCGGGCAAGAAGGTGATGTCGTCAATGAGTGTGGCAAAACCATCTTTGCTGGATGCCACGATAGCAAAGTATTTAGCACCCTCGGGCAAGTTGTATTCAGCCTTAGCCCAGTCTGTCGGAACCACATGAGCGTCAGTAATCAGCTGGAAGTCGGCGCGGTTGAAACCCGTAGTGGAGTAGTACACGCTGTAAGTCTCGTTGTTGTCGCCCTTGTATGCCTTTTCCCAGAGAGAGATGGTCTGAGCCTTACCGGGAAGTTCGGGAGAAACGAGCCAGTTCTGCGTCACGGCGCGAGGAGCACCGAAGGAAATGAGCAACTTGTTGCCGCTGTGGCCCTTCCAACCTGGACCGCTGGCAGGAGTTGTTGCGGAGTAGTTGAACACTGTCCATGCTTGGCGGTCGCCCATACCTGGGAAACTGGATTCGTTGAAGCCGTAAACGGTGTGGTTGTCTACGTCGTAGAGCGACCAGTCGCCAATGTTCTGAGAACTAAAGTCAGCGTAGTCTTCGAAGCTTTCAGTGACAGGTTCGTCCTGTGTGCGCGGAGCGTTGGGAGTTCCCCATGTCAGTTTGTTGTTAGTGCCAGCAACAGCTTGCAATTGTTTTGCTGCGGGGTAGGAAGGATATTTCACATTCACACTCACCGTGTCGGTCGTGTTGTCCGTCAAATCTTGATCGGCAGCAAATTCCACCTTTGCGTAGAGGTTGGCAACATCGCCTAAGTCGCGTTGCGGAGTGAACGTCAGCGTATTTGCCACTTTGTTGCCTTGTGCAACGGCTGCACCCTTCATACTTGCCAAACGCTTGTCGCCGTTGTAGAGCACCACGTCGTAGTCGTTGGCAGCATTAGCACCGATATTGGTCACGCTCACAACGACAGATGCGGGGTAGTCCACGCGCAGATGAGCAGGAGCTTCAGTGAGTTCGGCCTTGAGGTCATTGTCCTGACGGTCCACTAAACTGATGTTGTCGAGGTAGATATTGCTTGCATTGCTCTGTCCCTTATAGTCGAAAGCCAACTGGATGAATTTGCTACCCACGAATTGCTTCAAAGGCAATTCCACCTTTATCCACTGACGTGTTGCAGTGGTCTGCATCGGGATGGCCTTAATGGTATCAAGAGCTGCATAGTCCTTGGAAACCGATACAACCAATGTGTCCTCAGCTTGTGTGTGAGTCTTGTAGTAGAATGTCAGCATCGGTTCTTTGGCAGTGCCAAGATCAATCAAACCGCTCTCAAGGCGCGACCATTCTCCATCGAACATCGGCGTGAAGGCGATAAAGCCGCGGTCTGCGTCTTGTGCGAAACTGCCTTCGTCGCTCAGCGGAGTCCAACGAACACGCTTGTTGTAGTCAACCAACCAGAAGTTGGACATCTTACCATTCTTGAAGGATTCAAACATTGGCAGTGTGTAGGGTTTACCCGTTACCACCATCTTGGAGTATGTTACCTTGCCTTCACCGGCTTCATTTTTCGGCGTGATGCTGTAGTAGAGCAATTCCTGCTGTTCTGGCACTGTGGGGGTGTCCTCATAGGTGTTAGCCGTTAATGCGGAGGCAAGCTCGGTGGATTTTCCACGCTTCAGTGTGTAGGTGACGCTTGCGGGATTCACATAAGCACCATTGGCGCCAGTCGTCACCTTATCCCAAGCGAGTTGCGCCTTACCATTGGCGTAAGTCAGATTGAGCTTGGCAACGGCAGCAGGCGTATCAACGCCCACAAATGCGCTCACGCTCACTTCTGAACCCTGACCTTGTGCGTTGGAGGGTACGAGTTTGTAAGTCGTTGTCCCATTGGGCACATTGGTGTCAGTATAGCTCAGAGCGCTACCTGGTAGCGGATTTTCAAAAGTATGAACGAGTTGGTCGCCACGATAAACGTCAATCTTCGTTAGGCTGGCGAGAACGCCACCCGACTGGTCGGTGCTGGGCGCGGTGAAGTTGATAACGGCTGAGTTGCCACCGTTGGCAGCGGGCGTAACCGTTGCGTTCGTTACGGCAGTAGGAGCTCCTGCTGCAAGTTCCTCCTTGAGTTCTATACTATATATATATAGTGCACCTTCGTTGAACTGGAAAGCGGTGTTGAAGTGCCAACCAATGTTGTATTCGCCATCGGCAGCAACGGAGAAAGTGGTCTTCACTGTGGCTTTCTCAACATAATCTTCTGGTGCTTCCTTTTCCTCTATGAGTGTCTTGGTCATATCGTCCACCGTAGTGCCTTGACCAATTTTCACTTCGTAGGTTTCCTTTGCATTCTGCGACTCTCCGCTGACAACAAAGGCCAGAGAATAGGTCTTGCCAGCTTTGAGCGCTACCTTAGGACTGAACAACCAGTCGTCGGCCTGTATCGTGCGCGAACAAGAAGCTGCCTGAGAAATGAGATTAAACTTGAAGGCTTGATCGTCTGTGTTTGCGTCAAGCACTGTGAAGCGTTCGAAGGCGGATTCCTCTTCGAATGTCTGTGTCCAAGGCAACGTAACGTTTTGCGCGCACATAGCCAGTGGAAACATCATCATTGCTACTATAGTACTCCTCATAACAAAATGATTTTTGAGTTATAAATGGAAAAATTTGCGGCAAATATATTAAATACTATGAATAATGCCTAACAAAATGGGAATATTTAGTTAGGAAAGTGGACTTTTGCGTTTTCTATCCTCTTTTGTCTTTACTTTTTCTTGTTTGAGCGAACTACATAGAAGAATCATCTATTTGCTTTTTTCTGTGGAAAGTAAATGATGCTGTGTGGGATATTGCTTGCTGCCACTAATATGCACGCAAAGAAAAAGTCCGCAGCACTCACTAAGAGAGGTTGCGGACATAGTTTGTTATACTGATTTGTGTGAAATGCCTAAGAGTTTCTTCCAACTCCTTGTGGAGCGGTGTCTTTTTCTTTGTGGCCCTCACTCCTTATTGAGGAGCTCTTTGAGCGCACAGCCTTGAGCCTGACACGTTTCACATTTCTTTTTGTTGTGCCGATGCTCAAAAATCTTTTTTGCAAGCACACCCACCACGATAGCCACGATGAGCAGTAGTAAGAGAATACTTTGTAGATTCATACGATGAATGTTTTAGAAAATGAGATGGGCAAGGCCGTAGGCAATGAGGGCGCACAGCCAAGCGATAGCCGTTTGCCAGAACACAAGACCAATGGCGTAGTTGCGCCCCATTTCTTGCTTCACGGTGGCGATTGTTGCCACACACGGCGTGTAGAGCAAAGAGAAGACGAGCAGGGAGATGGCCGCGGGGAAAGCCAGTGCGGCGTGGAATCCTGCTGTGTTGCCAAAGAGCACCGTCATGGTGGCCACCACGCTCTCCTTTGCCATGAAGCCGGCAATGAGAGAAGAAACAAACTTCCAGTTGCCGAAGCCCAACGGACTAAAGATGGGGGCTATCAGATTGGCGATGTGTGCCAGCATACTTTGTTCTGAGTCGGTCACAGCGTTCAGACCGAAGTCGAACGACTGGAGAAACCATATCAGAATCGTTGCCACGAGGATGATGCTAAAGGCACGCTGGATGAAGTCCTTCGTCTTGTCCCAGATGAGACGCAAAACGCTCTGCGCACCAGGCAAACGGTAGTTGGGAAGCTCCATAACGAAAGGCACAGCCTCGCCGCGGAATGCTATCTTCTTCATGATGAGTGCCACGATAATGCCCACAAAAATCGACAGCAGGTAAAGCCCTGTCATGATAAGGCCGCCGTCGTGGGGGAAGAAGGCCGCGATGAAGAAACCATAGATGGGGAGCTTGGCAGTGCAGCTCATGAATGGCGTCAGCATCACCGTCATGCGGCGGTCGCGTTCGGAGGGCAGCGTGCGGGTTGCCATCACGCTCGGAACGGAGCAACCGAAGCCCATGAGTAGGGGAACGATGCTTCGACCCGACAAGCCGAGCTTTCTCATACTCTTGTCCATGACGAAGGCTATACGTGCCATATAGCCGCTGTCCTCCAGCATGGAAAGGAAGAAGAAAAGAATGATGATGATGGGTAAGAAACTAACAACAGTGCCCACACCCGTGTAGACACCTTTGATAATCAAATCGTGGAGAATGGGGGAGACGTTCCAAGAAGTAAGGGCTTGATCGCTCACTTCGGTGAACCAGTCGACGCCCTCTTGCAGCCAATCCTGAAGTGTAGTGCCGAGGAGGTCGAAAGTAATGTAGAAGATACCCGCCATAATGAGGAGAAAGGCTGGAAAGGCTGTCCAACGCCCCGTGAGTATCGTGTCGATGCGCCGGCTGCGAGCGTGTTCCTTGCTCTCCTGCGGTTTCACCACCGTGTCGGCACACGCTGACAGAATGAAGCTGTAGCGCATATCGGCAATAGCGGCAGCGGCATCGAGTCCGCGCTCTTCCTCCATTTGTTCGCGTATGTGTTCCATCATTTCCTCCTCGTTTTCCTCCAGTTGCAGGGCTTTGTTCACGAGCGCATCGCCTTCGAGGAGTTTCGTGGCGGCGAAGCGTGCTGGGATTTGTGCCTTCTCGGCGTGGTCGTAGATGAGATGGGTCATGGCGTGAATGGCGCGATGCACCGCTCCTCCGTGTTCGTGGGCGCCGCAGAAGTCCTTCCGAGCAGGACCTTCATTGTATTTCGCCACATGAATGGCGTGTTCCACGAGTTCTGCCACACCTTCGTTTTTCAGTGCTGAAATGGGGATAACGGGGATACCCAGCCGGCTTTCCAACTCATTGACGAGAATCGTTCCGCCGTTGTTGCGCACCTCGTCCATCATGTTGAGAGCCAAGACAGTGGGGATGCCCAGTTCCAGAATCTGCATCGTCAAGTAGAGGTTGCGCTCAATGTTGGAAGCATCCACGATGTTGATGATGCAAGTAGGGTGGACGTTGAAAATAAACTCTCTGCTGACAATTTCCTCATTGCTGTAAGGCGACAGGGAGTAGATGCCGGGCAGGTCGGTTACGGTGGCTTCGGGATGGCCTTTGATAATTCCCGTTTTCTGGTCTACTGTCACGCCGGGGAAGTTGCCCACATGCTGATTGGCGCCCGTCAGTTGGTTGAAGAGCGTAGTTTTTCCGCTGTTTTGATTGCCCAAAAGCGCAAAGGTCAGTTTCTCATTGACGATGTGTTTATGCTCACCCGTGTGACCTTCTATCGGGTTCATTTCACCATAACCGGGGTGAGGCTCTTCATGGCCGTAGCTGACACTGAAGTTATGTTGGCTCTTCTGTGGTTCGGGATTTTCTTGCAGCTCTATATCGATTTTCTCAGCATCTGCCAGTCGGAGCGTTAGCTCGTAGCCATGCACGAGCAGCTGCATCGGGTCGCCCATTGGCGCATATTTCACCAATTTTACATCGATGCCTGGAATAACGCCCATGTCGAGGAAGTGCTGACGCAGTGCACCCTTTCCTCCCACGGCTGTCACCCGTCCGGTCTGACCTATATTGAGTTCTTTTAATGTCATAGTTGTTATGTTTTGAAAAAGCAAAGTTACGAGCGATTTTTCAGACCCGCTATACCGCGTTTGGGGGATGGTTGTAAAAAATATCCTTATTGTGTCAGCTGGCTTCCTTATTCTGTCGGCTGACACAATAAAGGCGTAGGCCAACAGCCTTATTGTATTTTTGAGTCAGTGCCTGCTGGCTTGAAGTGTGTCGGACAGGTCAGACTGGTCGGACTGGTCCGACACTCTTTTGCTCTTATTCCTGATTTTCTTTTTTCGGGAGACTGTATTGACGGAGCCGTTTCAAGTCCTTGCTTTCGCCCACCAGCCAAATGGTGTCGCCTGCATGGATGACACGATCGGCCGAAGGCACATCGATGGCATTACTCGTTTCGTCGTCATTATCGAACCCTACAACCAAACATTGGAAGTCCGTGCGGATATTGGCCTCGAAGAGGTCTTTGCCGCAAAGCGGAGAACCCGTGTGAATGGTGAAATGATCGATATCGAGATGATGCTTCTGATCGTTGGGCGTGGCTTCTGCTATCTCACTATTCATTCGTTTCGACAAATTTTGTAGGCTCTCATCATCACCTATCACTTCGATGCGATCACAAGGGAAGAGCATGGTTTCACCATCGGGGATGTTGATGCGATTGTTGCCGCGGATGATGGCTGCAACGTGTACACTGTCGCGATGCCCCAGTTGGAGTTCACGCAGTGTTTTCCCACCCCAACAAGAGTCTTCCGGCAGGGCCAGTTCGGAGAGGTGGACGTCATGCTTTTGCAACGTGTTGGCATAGCCTGGTCGGCGAGCTGCTGCATATATCTCACGCGAACGCAGATTGGTGGTGAAGGTGCGCTCCAAGCGGATGGAAATGAGTTTCACCCACAGCGCGAAATGATTGTGGACGGCAAATTTCTCCAGCACAAAACTGAGTGTGAGGAAGATAGCAATCAGAACGTTCCAATACCACTGTAGCGGACAGAGAAATTCGATGATATAGAAAACGCCAGCAGTGGCAATGGCAAAGCGTATAAGCACCGTGATGTTGAAAAGTATGAGGTTGAGCGTGGAGTGTTCCTCGCGCCATTCTTCCACCTGTGGAGAAAAGTATTTCTTCGTCACGATGGGGCGTAGGAAAATGCTCACACCCACATAAGTAATGATGCCGCTCAGGATGTTGCCCGCCCAGTGGCCAAAGATACCGCGAGAGAGCGGGAGTACTGTGGAGAATGATATGGTCACAAAGGCGGCCGACAATACGAGGTATGCTCCCGTGATGATGAGCTGACTGGTCAGCATATTCTTCCAGGGGTGTGCAGATTTTTGCTTTTCTAATGCTGCGCCTCGCTGCTCCAATCGGCGGGTGACGGTTTGGGGCAAAAGTCGCTGTACGAAGCCGTAAGCGGGTTCGGCCAACTTGATGAGGTAGGGGGTAGTGAAAGTGGTGATGATACTCACTGCTACCACCACGGGGTAGAGGAATTTGCTCGTCACGCCTAAGCTGACGCCAAGGCCAGCAAGGATGAATGAAAACTCACCTATTTGGGTGAGCGAAAAACCGCATTGCATGCTCACTTTGAGCGTGTGGCCAGAGATGAGGAAGCTCAGCGAGCCAAAGAGAGCTTGCCCGATGATGATGGCCAATACGATGACCACGATGGGTTGCCAGTAGGCTACAAGAATAGAGGGATCTACCAACATACCCACGCTGACAAAGAAAATGGCACCAAAGAGATCTTTGACGGGGGCTACTACGCGCTCAATGCTTTCTGCCTCGATGGTTTCGGCCAAGATACTACCCATCATAAACGCACCAAAGGCCGAAGAGTAGCCGGCTTTGGTGGCGAGAACTACAAGGAGGAAACATAGGCCCACGCTTACGATGAGTAGCGTTTCCTTACCAATCCACTTGGAGTTGCGCCGCAAAACGAGTGGAACAATAAAGATGCCCACCACAAACCAAAGCACGAGGAAGAAGCCGAGCTTCAAGAAACTTTGTAAGAGTTCTGTGCCTTCAAACTGGCTGCTGACGGCCATTGCCGAGAGTATCACCATGAGCAAGATGCCCAAGATGTCCTCCAAAATGAGTACGCCCAGCACGACGTTGGCAAACTTCTTTTGCCGCAAGCCTAATTCGTCGAGGGCTTTGTAGATGATCGTTGTGGACGACATAGCCAGCATGCCGCCTAAGAAAAGGCTGTTCATGTGGCTCCACCCGAAGCTGCGCCCCACAAGGGAGCCTATCGTGATCATAAACGTGATGACACTCACTGCCGCTATGATAGGGCGGAGTCCCATCTTCACAATTTTCTTGAAAGAGAACTCAAGGCCGAGGGTGAACATGATGAAGATGACTCCGATACTCGACCATGTGTCGATACTGCTTGTGTCGGACACGGTGGGTACCCAAGTCATGTGAGGGCCTGTGAGAAAGCCGGCCAGGATATAGCCCAGGATGAGAGGCTGCTTGAGGCGCTTAAAAAGAAGGGTGGTAATTCCGGCTACAATCAGAATGAGTGCTAAGTCGGATACGAGTTGTGGAAGTTCAGACATAGGAAAATAAAAAACGAGCCTCAACTGTTTGTTAGCAAAGGTTGAGGCTCTATGAGGAAAAGTTTCTTATTCGTTGAAGTTGCCCACGATGCGGCAGATGTTCACTACTACTTCCATCGCTTTTTCAAGGTTGCGGATGGGGAGGAACTCGTGAGGACCGTGGAAGTCGAGCCCACCGGCGAAGATGTTCGGACAGGGCAGCCCGCGGAAGGAGAGCTGCGCACCATCTGTTCCGCCTCGGATGGCTTGGATGCGAGGACTGACGCCCGCTTCCTCCATGGCCTTGATGGCTATGTCCACTACGTGGTAGACGGGGTCTATCATCTCCTTCATGTTCTTGTATTGGTCGTGGATGTGGATACTGACAGTGCCTTCGCCATACTTCTCGTTGAGCTGCGCTGCCACTTCCTTAATGGTGCGTTTGCGGGCTTCGAATTTTGAAGCATCGTGGTCGCGAATGATAAAACTCATCGCGGCATTCTCACAAGCGGACTCAATGCCGAGGCAATGGAAGAAACCTTCGTAGCCCTCTGTGAGCTCGGGGATTTCGTCCTGCGGAAGGAGGTTCATGAACTCTACGGCAACGCGCGTTGCATTGACCATTTTGTTCTTAGCATAGCCTGTGTGTACGCTAACGCCTTTGATTTCTACTTTCGCTGCAGCTGCGTTGAAATTCTCAAATTCCAATTCGCCAATGTCGCCGCCGTCCATCGTGTAGGCCCATTCGCAGCCAAATTTTTCAACGTCGAACTTATGAGCACCTAAGCCAATTTCTTCGTCAGGATTGAAGCCCACGCGAATTTTGCCGTGCTCGATTTCGGGATGTTCTTTGAGATAAACCATCGCCTGGACAATTTCGGCGATACCTGCCTTGTCGTCAGCACCCAGCAGGGTGTGACCATCGGTCACAATGAGGTCCTCACCGATATGTTGGCGAAGTTCGGGGAAAACTTTAGGACTTGTAACAAGACCTCCCTTTTCCAACTCAATATCTCCACCGTCGTAGTTCTTAACAATATGCGGTTTGATATTAGCTCCCGAGGCATCGGGACTGGTGTCCATGTGGGCAATGAAACCTACCACGGGGGCGTCCTTCTTAGTATTGGCTGGGAGTGTGGCATAGAGATAGCCTTCGTCTGTCAGTTCTATGTCTTCCAAACCAATCTCCTCGAGCTGGTCGCGCAGGAAGCGCGCAAAGACAAGTTGTTTGTCCGTACTCGGCGTCTTACCCGTGTCTTCGGCAGATTGTGTGTCGAATGTCGTATATTCAAGAAATCTTTGAACAATATCCATATTTTGACGTTTATTTATATGCTTTTTGCAAAAATAGAAATTATTTCTTACTTTTGCCTACAAACGTCTTGATTTTTAATAATGGAAACGATAGACTTCATGCGAGAAGCGATACGCCTCTCTGATGAAAATGTTAAAAACGGTGGCGGCCCATTTGGAGCTGTTATTGTAAAGAACGGTGAGATTATTGCTACAGGGGTCAATCGCGTTACGGCGAACAACGACCCTACGGCGCATGCCGAAGTGAGTGCTATCCGCGCTGCTGGACAAAAGTTGGGCACGTTCGACCTTAGTGGCTGCGACATCTACACGAGTTGCGAGCCGTGTCCCATGTGCTTAGGAGCTATTTATTGGGCACATCTCGACCGTATGTATTATGCCTGCAATAAGGACGATGCGGCGGATGCTGGTTTCGACGATTCTTTTATTTATAAGGAACTCGATCTTGAAGCCTCCGAGCGTCGTTTGAAGTCGGAGAATATGCTGCGTTCCGAAGCTCTCAAAACTTTTGAAGCATGGAAGGAAAAAAGCGACAAAGTGGAGTATTGATTTTCAGAATCTCCGCAACGTGATACCGAGGAGCTATGAGTAGAGAACTATGCCACGGCGGTTCTCTGCTGATAGTTCCTCGTTATGTTTTCAGGATAACTAACTAAACTCTTTTTTATATGAAACAAAAACCTAATCTAAACTTTTGGAAGCTCTGGAATCTTAGTTTTGGATTCTTCGGCGTACAGATTGCTTATGCCCTACAAGGGGCTAATATCTCACGAATCTTTGCTACACTGGGAGCAGACCCGCATAGTTTGGGGTATTTTTGGATTCTGCCTCCGCTGATGGGACTTCTTGTTCAGCCCATCATTGGTACGCTGAGCGACAAAACGTGGACGCGTTTCGGCCGCCGCATTCCCTATCTCTTCGTAGGCGCTGCTTTTGCCGTAACCGTGATGTGTTTGTTGCCCAATGCGGGTTCGTTCGGCCTCACTATTGGTGGAGCGATGATTTTCGGCTTGATAGCATTGATGCTCCTTGATACGTCCATCAATATGGCTATGCAACCTTTCAAGATGTTGGTAGGCGACATGGTGAACGAGAAACAAAAAGCCAGAGCCTATTCCATCCAAAGTTTTCTTTGTAATGCCGGCAATGTGGTAGGTTTTGTCTTTCCTTACGTTTTTGCATGGATAGGACTGAAGAACCAAGCTCCCAAGGGCGTTGTGCCTGATACAGTCATTTGGTCGTTCTATGTAGGTGCAGCTATCTTGATTCTCTGTGTTGTTTACACGGTTTTGAAGGTCAAGGAATGGACACCTGCTGAGTATGCAGCGTATAACGAAGCCAAGGAGGAAGTGAAAGAGGAAAAGGCCGACTGGCTGACGCTCTTAAAGAATGCTCCTGCCACGTTTTGGAAAGTAGGCCTTGTTCAGTTTTTTTGTTGGGCTGGTTTCCTTTATATGTGGAATTATACGCCAGGTGCAATCTCCGAAACAGTTTGGAATACGACGGATACCAGTACGCATGCTTACCAAGAAGCTGGAAACTGGGTGGGCATTCTCTTTGCCGTTCAAGCCATGGGAAGTGTGGCTTGGGCACTTGTCTTGCCCCGCTTCCGCAACACGAAAGTGGCTTATGCCATCAGTTTGCTCGTTGCCGGAATAGGTTTTGGTATGGTGCCGTTCATCCACGACCAGTATCTGCTCTTCGTTCCGTTCCTCCTGATTGGTGCCGGCTGGGCTGCCATGCTCGCCATGCCGTTCACGTTTGTCACCAATGCCCTGCAAGGTTACGGCCACATGGGAGCATACCTCGGGCTCTTTAATGGAACCATCTGTGTGCCGCAGATTGTTGCCGCGGCCATAAGTGGCTATTTACTGACGCTTGTTGGTTCTCATCAGAGCAACATGATGTATGTAGCCAGCATCTTCCTCTGTCTCGGAGCATTATCTGTTTCTTTCATTCGAGGAGAGAAATAGCTCATCATCCTTTTAATATAACTACATCGAATAATATAAGCACATTAAATATATGGAAGTATTTTTTCATTTAGAGTATAAAACGTCCTATGGAGAAGAGCTCTATGTGAACGTTGTTGGCGACAACAAAAAATATATCATGCACACGCTCGATGGCCTACATTGGGAGGCACAGTTGAAACTAAAAGGTGAGGGCGCAGTGCTGAACTATTTCTACAGTGTTGAGACAGCTGGCGGGCTCCGTGCCGTGGAATGGACGGCCGAAACGCACCGCCTCGAACTTTCAGTAGCAAACGCCAAATGTTATCACGTTTACGACCGTTGGATGGATATTCCAGAGGATTCCTATCTTTATAGTTCGGCTTTCACCGAATGTGTAAATCGCCGCGAGAAAGCAGCTGTGGAGCGTGACAATTATGCCCACACGGTGCGCCTCAAGGTGCGTGCGCCGCAGTTGCGTTCCGATGAGCATTTAGCCTTATCGGGAGCTACGCCCTTGCTGGGAGATTGGCAAGAGGATAAGGTGCTGCCCATGACAGAGCACAACTACAACGAGTGGATCTTAGACCTCGATGCCGATAAGTGTGCAAATGGAAAAATAGAATTTAAGTTTTTGGCACAGACAACCAAAGAAGGGCACACGTCAGTCCGATTTTGGGAAACGAGAGAGAATCGTGTCATCATGCTCCCTAAGTTGGCCAAAGGAGAGGTGGTAGTCTATGAATTAGACCAGGCTTTCTTCCCCATCCCGAACCATCGCATGGCAGGAACGCTCATTCCCGTTTTCTCCTTGCGTTCTCAGAGCAGTTTCGGTGTGGGAGATTTCGGCGATTTGCGCAAGATGATAGATTTCGTAAGTGCCACGCGTCAACGCGTACTACAGGTGTTGCCCATCAACGACACTACCATCTCGCACCGTTGGACCGATTCTTATCCTTATAGCTGTATCAGCATCTTTGCTCTCCATCCGCAGTATGTCGATCTCACCCAGCTGCCCGCACTCAAGGATAAGAAGCGCGCTGCCCACTTTGAGGAGCTGCGCAAAGAGCTGAATGCGTTGCCCGAAATCGACTATGAGCGCGTCAATGCAGCCAAGACGGAATATCTCCACGAACTCTTTGCTCAGGAAGGCGATAAGGTGATGAAGAGCCAAGCCTTTAAGGCGTTTTTCCAAGAAACGGAGCAGTGGCTCGTGCCTTATGGGCAGTACTGCTATCTCCGCGACAAGAATGGAACGGCCGACTTCTCTCAATGGCCCGACCATAAAGTGTGGGACGAGAAAGAAAGGAAATCTCTCTCCACTCCTGATACTGCAGCATGGAAGAATGTGGCGTTCTACTATTACGTACAATTCCTGCTCAGCACACAGATGGAAGCTGCTCACGACTATGCTCGACAGAAACACGTCATCCTCAAAGGCGACATCCCCATAGGTGTGAACCGCCACGGCTGCGATGTGTGGATGGAACCCAACTATTTCAACCTCAACGGACAGGCTGGTGCTCCACCTGATGATTTCTCTGTTAACGGACAGAACTGGGGTTTCCCTACCTACAATTGGGATGCTATGATAGCCGATGGTTGTCGCTGGTGGGTGCGCCGTTTCCAGAATATGCAGAAGTATTTTGATGCCTACCGCATTGATCATGTGCTCGGTTTCTTCCGCATTTGGGAAATACCCATCCATTCTGTCCACGGATTGCTCGGACAGTTCGCGCCCTCGCTCGGTATGACGCGAGAAGAGATAGAGTCTTACGGTCTCCACTTCCAAGAAGAATTATTCACTAAGCCATTCATTGCCGACTGGGTGCTCGACCGAATTTTCCATGAGTATGCACAAGAGGTCAAGGACACTTATCTCAATCATGCTCACGACGATATTTGGGAGATGAAGCCCGAATATGATACGCAGCGCAAGGTGGAAGCTGCTTTTGAAGGTCGTACGAGTGAGAAGGATATCCTCTTGCGCGATGGACTGTATGCCCTCATCAGCGACGTGCTCTTTGTGCGCGACCGCAATGATAGCAACAAGTTCCACCCGCGTATTAGTGTACAGTTCGCCTTCATTTATGAAGCACTCTACGATTCCGACAAAGCTGCATTCAATCGCCTTTATAATGATTACTACTATCGTCGTAATAATCAGTTCTGGTATGGCGAGGCCATGAAGAAGTTGCCTCTATTGGTCAATGCCACAAGGATGCTCGTTTGTGCAGAAGACCTCGGAATGGTGCCAGCCTGCGTGGCGTGGGTCATCCAAGAGTTGCGCATCCTGAGTCTTGAAATACAGTCGATGCCAAAAGATCCCAACGTTCGTTTCGGCGTTCTCCCAGCTAATCCTTACCGCTCTGTGAGCACTATCTCTACCCACGATATGCCCACATTGCGTCAATGGTGGGACGAAGACATGGACCGCTCACAGGCCTATTATAATACAGTGCTCTATCGCGAAGGCATTGCTCCTCATCCGCTGCCGGGCTGGTTGGCACGCGACATTGTTTATCGTCATCTCAATTGCCCCTCCATGCTCTGTATTTTGAGCCTTCAGGATTGGCTTTCTGTGGATGAAGAACATCGCCACCCCAATGCCGATGCCGAACGTATCAATTTGCCTTCCAATCCTCACCACTATTGGCGTTATCGTATGCATCTCAGCATTGAAGAACTTATGAAAACTTCTATGATGCAAACCATTTCGGAAATGGTGGAGGAAACAGGCCGATAATATCCCCGCTGGCGGAAGTCGGCAGGAATTCTTTCCATAAGGAGGGACTGAAGAGTTCCTCCTTTTTTCTACACAATCATTATGACCAACAAACTAAAAGGTACTATCTGTGGCGTGCTGTCTGCCATCTTTTATGGGACCAATCCCGTTGGCGCCCTCGTTTTGTATGCCGACGGCTTCAATTCGTCCAGTGTGCTGTTCTATCGCTTTTCCATCGCCACGCTTCTGCTGGGCGCGTTGCTCCTTGCGCAGCGAAAATCGTTTCGGATCACTCGGAAAGAGTTTTGCATCATCTCTGTGCTTGGCCTCCTCTTTGCTGTCTCGGCCCTTTCGCTCTATATGAGTTTTCATTTCATGGCTGCCGGCATCGCCTCGACGCTGCTGTTTGTCTATCCCGTTATGGTAGCGGTGCTCATGGCCCTTTTCTTTCGAGAAAAGGTAACGCCCACCACGGTCGTCTCCATTCTGTTATCGCTCGTGGGCGTAGCGCTGCTCTATCGCGGCGACGGCCAATCCACACTGAGTCTGGTGGGCGTAACCCTCGTTCTGCTCTCCTCGCTCACTTACGCCTTCTATATCATCGTTGTCAACCAGAGTTCGCTGCGTATGTCGTCCGTGAAGCTCACTTTCTATGTGTTGCTCGTCTGCACGTTGGCCATTATGGCTTGGTCGTTTGTTAGTCCTGGAAATCATCTGATGATGCTCCACACGCCTTGGCACTGGTTCATGGGTTTCTGGATGGCGATATTCCCCACCGTGCTCTCCCTCGTGCTCATGGTCCTTGCCGTCCACGACATAGGCTCTACGCCAACGGCCATCATGGGCGCACTCGAACCCGTCACTGCTGTCTTCATCGGCATCTTCCTCTTTGGCGAAGCTTTCTCCCTCCGTCTGGCCACGGGCATACTGCTCATCCTTGTTGCCGTCCTCCTCATCATTCTTGGTAAGCACCTCCGCTTCCGACCCATGCTCTTCCGCCTCCGCAAGTATTGGCGCTGGAGATATTGAGGCCTGAAGCATTCACGAATACAAAGAAAGCAGTAAAACCACACGTGGGATTTACTGCTTTCTTTCTATCATCTCGATTTTCGTTATGGAGTTTTGCCCCTGCTTTTTCCTTATTGCGTTTGAAAATGCAATAAAGATGTCAGCTGACAGCCTTATTGTGTCAGCTGACGCAATAAGAATATTTTTCCTCACTGCCTATCTACAGAATTCCCTCCATATCCCTTGTGAATACGCGTGCTCAGTGCTCTCCCAATAGGAGGCTACCGAGCGTTGCTACTCATAGGAGATATGGAGGGAGCTTTGAAAAAGGCTTATTTTTCTATTCTTACTTCACTTCTAATCCCTTCGTGTTGATTTTTCCCAAGGAGGAATTTGTTTTATTGAGTTTGTTGGTATTCCCTTTCAAGATGATAGAGCCTATACCGCTGCAGTTAGCCACAACGCTCTTGCAATTGACCGTGGCCGTGACACTACCCACGCCGCTGCTCTCCAGTTTGCAGTTGTTGCTCTTCACAGAGAATGTGCCAGAACCTACACCCGAGAAATCGAACGAAGCATTGCCCGAAACGGTGAAATGACTGTTGCTGAGACTGCCCACGCCTTCGCAATCCACTTCAAGGCTCGTGCAACTAACATTGCCGAAGCTGGCGGATCCTACGCCTTCGAGGCTGATATCTAAATCTTTGGTGTTGAGCGCTTGGCAGGTGAAATTGCCCACGCCTTCTTGTTCGAGACTTTTCAAACTAGGAGCTGTCACGTCAATGGTGCAACGGGAATTGTTGTTCTTCAAATTTCGCTGTGTAGTGATATAAAGCGTGTTTTCTTTTACATAAATGGTGTCGATACCAGGGCGAAAGGCCGTGGCCGTCACCTTATAGGTGTTGCCTTGCGTGAAGCGGACGTTGGCAACGGATTCCATCTTGATGTTTTGAAAGTCTCGCAGATTGAAGGTCCTGTCAACTGTTTTCTGTGGTTTTTTCTCGTTAGTGTTCAGCGTAATAGAACAACTGCTGGTGTTCACCACGAAAGCGAGCAACGCAAGGGAAAGAAGACTTTTCATACTTGTATTTTTTTTGTTATACAAAAGCAGGAGAGAAGGACACATTGTTCCAACTCTCCTGCCGGATAAAAAGAAGTGACTCCGATGGGACTCAAACCCATGACACATGGTACCGGAAACCATTGCTCTATTCAACTGAGCTACGAAGCCATAGTCCTATAAGACAATTGCAAAAGTAAGGATTTATTTGGAATTAACAAAAAAAACATCGGTTCTCGCCGCGCTGTGGGGGAGAACCGATGTGATGTTAAATGAGTGGAATGCCTGCGGCGCTACATTGCTTGCGCATTTCAGTGGGCCAGATAGAGGCTTGAATCTCACCGATATGCGCTTTCTTCAGATACATCATGCAGAGTCGCGATTGCCCAATACCTCCACCAATGGAGAGAGGTAGTGTGCCGTCCATCAAACGTTGGTGGAAATAGAGCCCGAGGCGGTCTTCCTTACCTGTGGCTTTGAGTTGGCGCAGTAGGGCCTCTTTGTCAACACGAATACCCATCGAACTGATTTCTACGGAGCGTCCCAGCGTGTCGTACCACAAAAGCAAGTCGCCATTCAGTCCCGCCGTTCCTTCCTCGTTGATGCTGGTCCAGTCGTCGTAGTCGGGGGCGCGCAGATCGTGGGGCTTGCCATCGCCCAGTGGACCTCCAATGCCGATGATGAAGACGGCACCGTATTCCTTGCATATCCGATCTTCGCGTTCTTTAGGTGTCAGGTCGGGAAAGCGTTGGCGCAGCTCTTCCGCATGGATGAAATGTACCTTTTCCGGCATACTCGGACGAAGCTGTGGGAAACGTTCGCAGATGAGAAACTCCGTGCGGAGCATGGCATAATAGATGTTTTTGACAGTCTTTTTGAGGTAGTCGATAGTGCGGTCCTCTCTGCTGATAGAGCGTTCCCAGTCCCATTGATCAACGTAGAGGGAATGGAGATTATCCAGCTCTTCATCAGCACGAATAGCATTCATGTCGGTATATATACCATAGCCCACGGGCACTTGTTGGTCGGCCAGCATCAGTCGCTTCCATTTTGCCAACGAATGGACCACTTCGGCGCGCGTGTCGCCCAAATCCTTGATAGGGAAGGAGACGGGACGCTCCACACCGCTCAAATCATCGTTGATACCAAGGCCGCGCTGCACGAAGAGCGGGCCAGTGACACGGCGGAGCTTCAGCCCTGTAGCTAAGTTGGTTTGGAAAAATTCTTTTATCTCTTTAATGCCCTGCTCGGTGTCGTTGCGTCCGAGTAGTGCTTTATAACCTTTAGGTATGATTACTTTGCTCATTTGTGTGCTTTTGTGTTACTGATGCAAAGATAATACGGCTTTTTGAAAGAGAAAAGATAAATAAAGAATTCTTATGTAAAAAGTTTTAGGAATTTTTAGTCTATTGCTTATTGCGAAGGTCTTTTTTCTTGTGGGTTGCCTCACTCGTAGAGGTCGAGCAGGAGGGGGAGATGATCGGAAGTACCGCCGTGATAGTGAGGACCTACAAATGTGTAGCGAGGTTTGAGGCCGCCGCTGGAATCTGGTTCGGTCAGGAAAGGGAAGTGGACAATCCGACAAGCGGAAGGCGTGGTGCGGAGACCTTCTGCAGCCCGCAAGAGCCCACCATTCACTACAAATTGGTCAAGTTGGTTCCATTCCCCGCGAAACTTATAAGTGCCGCGAATATCTTCGGGTCCTTTGAGATTGGCTGAAAGGATGTAGAGCGATGTATCGGCAAATGGCGGTTGGGGCAATAAGGCGCGCAATCCCTCACTGAGGCTTCGGTTGTGAAACTCATCATTGCAATCGCCCGTGATAACGAGAGCGGGGCGCAGACGGTGCTGTATCAAACTGTCGGCCGCGGCTCGGATGCGTTGTGCTGTGCGGATGCGGTAAGGCTCAGTCTTTTCTTGTCCGCCCGCCCGACTGGGCCAGTGGACGGCCATAATATCGAGTGTGTCGCCCGAAGCCACTCGGCCGCTTACGCGCAGCACATCGCGCGTGGGTTTTTCGGTGGCAGGATGGTAAGCAATACGCAGTGTATCAGTTTCAAAAGGGCGGAAAGCCATGGGCTGGTAGAGCACGGCCACGTTGATACCGCGCCGGTCGGCACTGTGGGTCACAATGTATTCGTAGCCCAAGCGGCAGAGCGACGTGTGGCGACAAAGGTCGCGGATAACGCTGTCGTTCTCCACTTCGCAAAGCACAATGACGTCGGGAGGGAGTGTGCCACCCACGGCAACAATGGCGCGGGCCAATTTCCCTAATTTGGCGTGATACAAGTTGCTTGTCCAGCGATATTTCCCTTGTGGCGTGAAATCCACATCCTGCTTGCCAGGAGCGTGGATAGTGTCGAAGAGATTTTCGACGTTATACTCCATGATTCGGAAGCAGCGGTTTTGTGCCGTGAGGGAGAGGGAAAGGGATAGAATAAACAAAAGTAGCGTGTGTTTCATTGTAGGTGAGTTTTTAAGGTGAACATAAAAAAGAGCGCGAACCTTGTTTACACAAGGGAGGTAAGAAAGGTTCGCGCTGTGGGAGACGGCAAAGAATACCGTAAGAATGTTGGTTTAGTTGGCTGCTGCTTGCACCACTTCGATAGTGTCGGTGATGCCCGCAGAGGTCAGGGTGATTTGTCCAGCCCGCTCCACTCTGGTTGTGTTAGGCGTGATGGTGAGCGAGAGAGGGTGGTAGCCCGCTGTCTGAGCGGCCGTGGGCACTTGAATCCACGCAGCGTTCGTTTGCACCATTGCGCCGTTGGCGTAAGTAGTGAAGTAGAAAGGCAGAGCCGTTGTTTTGGCATCGAGGTTTACCTTGTAGTATGCTCTGTCGTTCTGTTTGTCGTTGTTGAGGTCTTTGTAGGTGGCTGCAGGGGAGGAAATATTGAGCCAGCCCACTTGAACCACGGGCATATTGATGGTGTGCCCACCCTGAACATGGAAAATTGTTTGACGCGTAAGGCGGTCGGTGTTCACAGTAAAGGCCAGTTTGAGCAACGTATTGTAGAGTGCACCTTTGTATTTAGGTGTCATCTCGTTGGGAGTAACTGCCAACCAAGAGTTATCGACTGTCAGTTTCCACGCGTCTGTTGAGAGCACATGGATGGTATCTGATGCTTGGTCAGCATAAGCCACCATGTTGGGCTTCATAGGTGCAAACTGCATAACATGCTGTTCGAATTCGCTTTTGCAGCTCGTAAGGGTCAGCACACCGGCTGCCACTACGGATAGAATCAATGAAATGTGTTTCATACGTATGAAAAATGAGTTTTTATTGAGCGTTTAGTATGGTTTCAATAGTGAGCGTGCGATCCCATGTATAATTCCATTCGGGATGACGCTTTGAGAGTTCATCAATATAGGCTTGTTCCGAAGGTAGGCCTAATGTGGCACGGCGTTCGTCGAGTTTGTCAGCGTCGGCAACAGGCCAGAGATACGTTTTCCCGTTCATCTCCATGAATTGTGTACCATAGATTTGCGGTTCGAGTTGATCGTATCGTATGCCGTCTTGGAAGGAGGCATAATAGAAAGCATCCAGGCGTTTTTTCTGCCATGCTTGTTCGATGAGGTGAGCCATCGGCAGGCGGAAAGCCAGCGGGGAGTGGGACAGAACCAAGTAAAGTCCTTGATTGGCTTTAACGGAGCAGCTGTCAGGGTTATAGTCCGCGATGAACTCTTTGAGTACTGCGCGGTTCACACTGTCCTGTGCTTCGATAAGGCTATCAACAGTTTCGGTTTTACGGATTTGTTGATCTGCATCAAAGAGGCGTTCGAGACGCTGCGAAACGCTCTGCGCCGAGCAATTCAGGGCTGCAAGAGCAAAAAGGGATAAAACAATTTTCTTCATATTCATATATGTAAGGGGCATTCAGATGGCCACCCTTTTGTTTTTTGTGTTGTTGTTTGTTAGTACCATTCAATGTTACTGGAGTAGCTGCTGCGTTTGTCCCATTTGAGAGCATCGGCAAGTTCGCTGGCAATAGCACGGAAGGTGAAGTTGAACGAAGTGTAGGGCCTAAGTACCACGTTACACGACATTTCAAAGCAATGGAGATTGCGAGAAAGTGATGCCGTAGTCATGGAAACGCGGTGCTGCTCGAAGTCGTAACCAGAGGAGAAGGTAATGTTCCAACCATCGGAAAGGCGGAGATTACCCGAAGCATTGAGCGTTTGCGTGAACCCGAAAGGATAGCGCATGGTGCGCTGGTTGATGGGTTTGTTGCGATTCTCAAACATGGTGATACCATAGGAGAGCGTGAGCGACCACGGCAGTTGGAAATGGAGATAGCCATCTTTGTCGACCTTGGCCTTTTCTTTCTGCACCGATTTCTTCTTTGTGGCCAACAAATCGGGGTCGATGTTGGCATCTTCCACGTTGGTTTGCTCGTCGTTGTCTGATTTGTTTGCAGTCTCTTCTGTTGTGTTGTTGCGGCGACCAGCGAAGAGGTTGCGCAACTTAGTGAACGTTTGGTTGTTGAGCGTGTAAGAGATGTTTTGGCTCATGCCCTGGAAGCGTCCGAAGCGTCCGTGGCTCCATTCGGTGCGGTCGCCCACTACCACATTGCCCTTGTTGTCGAAGACATAGGCGTAAGTGGCAAAGAGTGCTGCAAGGGAGAAGGTGTAGCTCTTGGTGAGCTTCAAGCGTAGGCGAGTTGTCAGGTCGCTCCATTGGCGCGTTTTTGCCGCCATATTGTAGGAGAGCGAAGCCGAAAGTTCATCGATAAGCGAAATCTTCTTATAGCCCGTTGTGTCCTTATCGCTCTTGACCTTCATCTCAAGGTTGTTGGAGACGCTCATCGTGACCATTCCTTGCTTCGTACTGGAAGGATAACCGAAAATGCCGCTTTGATACGGAGAATACGGCACTCGCTCCACGTTACCACTGGCATCCGTCTTGTCGTAGTGGCGCGTGTAGCCGTAGCGTGAGGCAGTGAAGTCGGGCGCATAGCTGAAGCTGACGTTGGGCTTAAAGACGTGGCGGATAGCAATAATCTTACTGCCGAAAAGCTTCTTCCAAGGTTTGTAGAATCCATAGAGTGTCGTGTTGGCACTTACGGCCACATTCCAATCGTAGAGATTGTAGAAACCATAGGTAGTATCGGCCACTTCGCGCAGTGTGGTAGCATCCCAGTTTCGCATGATGCGGTTGGTGTACATCACATCGTTGAACGAGAAACTCGGGGAGATGTTGATGTATTTGAAGAGCTGGAACGTGGCATCAATAGGGATGCGGTGCTGCATACCATTGCGCCAGTCCTTGATGAGATTGGAATGGAGCAGCTGGTCCTCTTTGGTTGATATGGAGTTGCTGAATTGTCCCGTGTAGGACATAGAAATTTTTTCGTACCACCGTTCTTTCCCCACTTGGTGCTTGCGGCGGAACGGATAGAAGCGAGAGAGCGAGAAATTCAAATCGGGGAGCGACATGGTGATAGTACTGGTGCGCATGTCTTGCGTGAGGTTGGAAGAACCAGATACTGACAAACCGATGCCCGAAAAGAGATGGCTGAAACTCACCGAACTGGCGCGCGTGCTCTGCGTATAGGAGAGCGGGTTGTACAAACTCTCCAGATTTTTGCGCTCATAGTTTTCTGAAGCAAAGTTTACGCGAGCGGAGAATGTGGTATTGCCGCCGGCGGCAGCATCCTTCGTGTGGCTCCACTGCACCTTGAGGCTCGTTGTTTTCATGTAGTCCGGCAAATTCTTTTCGCCCTCCACCGTGTTGAGATAAGAGATGTAGAAATTACCGTTATATTTGTAGCGCTTCTTATAATTGGTCTCCAAACTTAATCCCCAGGAGCCTTTCGTGTAGATTTCCCCCAGGAGCTTCAAGTCCATGTAGTCGTTGAGCGCAAAGTAGTATCCACCGTTGCGGAGATAGAAACCGCGGACAGTCTCATCGCCGTAACTCGGCATGATAAAACCGCTAGAATATTTCTTATTAAAGGGGAAGAAACCATAAGGTATGCCAATGGGGAGCGGCACATCCTCAACCACGAGATAGGCCGGACCAAAGACGGTTTCCTTGCCCGGAATGACCTTGGCGCGCGATAGTTTCAGATAGAAATGGGGGTGTTTGGCGTTACAAGTGGTGTATTTGGCCGATTCCAAAT
Source organism: uncultured Alloprevotella sp. (assembly GCF_963536905.1). Lineage (NCBI taxonomy): Bacteria > Pseudomonadati > Bacteroidota > Bacteroidia > Bacteroidales > Prevotellaceae > Alloprevotella > uncultured Alloprevotella sp. Next base: position 60,795 of record NZ_CAUTBW010000001.1, read on the forward strand.
ACAGCGTACCGTCGTCAGTACGTTTGGAGCGTTCGCTCTGGATAAAGCCGTTGCCCTGAGTGGTATTGACATTTTGGATGAAACCTTTCTTCGTCTTGAAGTTATAGCTCATCTGCTCGCTCACATATTCGTCTGAACCCTGCTTGAATGAGGGTTTCTGTTCGAGTACACCAGCCGTGTCGGCAATGGCCTTAGCGTGAACAAGGCTTGAGTCCATATTCATCGAGATATGGCCTGCATCGAGCGTCATATTCTCGTATTTCACTTCTGCTTTGCCGAATAGAAACGCCAGTTTTGTATCGGCATCGTAAACAACAGAGTCCTCGGCTGCAAAGTCCACAGGTTTCTCCAAGCCGCCACGCTTCTTCCGCAGCGTGTCCGTGCGTAGCGTGTCCGTGCGGACAGAGTCGATGGTGATGGCTTTGGTAGCGCGAAAGGTCGAGTCCATCTGTGCCCGGCGTTGGCGGATAAGTGCCGTGTCGGGCGTAGCTTTTCGAGTGGTGTCGGTCGCTGAGGCAGAGGAGGGCTGATAGTAGAGGCCATTCTTTATGCCTGCTGTCACGCACAACGCCATCAGTGACGATAAGAGTATCGTTATAAAGGTTCTCACCTGAATTGATCAATTTTAGTGGGCGAAGATACTAATTCTAATAGAATTAGGCCGTTTTCTCACTCTTTTTAACAGCCTTCAGCACTGTCTCAATCGAATTGTTCAACCCATTTACGGAAGATTTCTACACCTTTGTCGCCGAATTTTTCAAGACTTTTCACTGTCTCTTCCACCGTACGCTCACGTTCGGGATGACTTTTAGAGAAAAATTTATCGGCATAGCAAATCACCTGTTCTTCCAATGTTTCGGGACAGAGGTCTGTGGCGGGAGGCTCCACTCCGTGATCTCTGAAGGCTTGGCGGGTCATGCCCGTCCCCGTGTGGCGTTCGCAGATGCGGGCAAGGTCTTCACGACCCTCTCGGCGCATGAGTTCTGCTCCCAACATGCCATGGAGCAGATAATTGAAATGGCCATGGCAATGGATGCCCGGTGCATCGGTCAAGAATATTCCAAGGTCGTGGAGCATAGCTCCATCGCGTAGGAGTTTTTCATTGAGATGCAGTTCGGGATGTTTGCTACAAACCTCAAGCGCCTTCTTTTCAACTTGCTGACTGTGGTGGATGAGCAACCGTCGAAGAGCATTGTCGTCGGGGTAGTACTTGTAAATGATTTCTAATGGATTCATGTTTATCAATCTCTTTGTTCCGTTGCAAAATTACTCAATTCGGAGGATTCAGCGAAGTGGAAGAACGAGGCTTTTCTTTATAAAAGAAAAACGGGCCAATTACTTGACAAAGCTGCCCATCCTTTTAGCCAGCTTCATCTGCTGTTCTCCTCAATTTTTTACGAAGATAAGTTTTTCTTAGCTCGATTTCCTATTTTTCTTCATCTAAATATCTATTTTTTTATTTTAGCGACTCTTTTTCTTTTCTTTTTGCTCCATTGATTAGCCTTTTCTATTCGAAAATACAATAAAGCTGTCGGCCAACACCCTTATTGTGTCAGCTGACAGCCTTATTGCGTTCGCCAGCATCCTTATTGGACAGACGAAAAAAATAGGACTATTCTACGCCCTCTCTCTTGCTCTTTCGATTTTGTGAGATTCTCGCCTGAAGAAACTGAGAAGTTATTTTACAAAACATAAAAAGCCGCGACAGGAGATACTGTCGCGGCTTTGAGAGTATAGAGCCTTACTTGTTTGTGAAAGTGAGGTGGTCGCCTTCGGCTTGGGCCGTTATCGGGCGACTCTTGTCGATGCTTCCACTCAACAGAGCTTTGCTTAAATCGTTGAGCAACAACCGCTGGAGCGCACGCTTCACGGGACGCGCACCAAACTCGGGATCGAAACCAGCTTCGCTGATGAGCGCGATGGCATCGGGAGTAACGGTGAGTTGTACCTCCTGCTCGGCGAGTCGGCGGATGACGGCTTCAACTTGCAGGCGAACAATGAGTTCGATTTCGTCCTTCTTGAGCGGCTGGAACATGATGATATCGTCGATACGGTTCAAGAACTCGGGGCGGATGGTCTTTTTCAGCATCTCCAGCACTTCGCTCTTCGTTTCCTCAAGGATGTTAGCCTGCTTAGCATCGGGAAGTCCGCGCATAGCCTCGAACTTCTGTTGGATGAACTGGCTACCGAGGTTGGAAGTCATGATGATGATGGTGTTCTTAAAGTTGACCACACGGCCCTTATTGTCGGTCAGGCGGCCGTCGTCGAGCACTTGCAGCAAGATATTGAACACGTCGGGATGTGCCTTTTCAATCTCATCGAAGAGTACCACAGAGTAGGGCTTGCGCCGAACAGCTTCTGTGAGTTGTCCGCCCTCTTCGTAGCCTACATAGCCCGGAGGTGCACCAACAAGGCGACTGACGCTGAACTTCTCTTGATACTCTGACATATCGATACGCGTCATCAGCGTTTCGTCGTTGAAGAGATATTCGGCAAGTGCCTTTGCCAGCTCTGTCTTACCAACACCCGTAGTGCCCAAGAAGATGAACGAACCGATGGGGCGTTTGGGGTCTTGAAGACCTGCCCGACTGCGGCGAACAGCATCGCTTACGGCCTGTATGGCTTCGTCCTGTCCGATGACACGTTTGTGAAGTTCGCTCTCCATGTGTACCAGTTTTTCGCGCTCGCTTTGCAGCATTCGGCTGACGGGTATTCCTGTCCAGCGGCTCACTACATCGGCGATATCGTCGGGCGTCACTTCCTCCTTGATAAGAGCTTCTGAGCCTTGGCGCTGATGGAGTTGCTTCTGGATGGAGTCGATTTCATCCTGCAACACCTTTAGTTTGCCGTAGCGAATTTCAGCAACTCGCTCGTAGTTGCCTTCACGCTCAGCGCGCTCAGCCTCAAACTTGAGTTGCTCCATTTGTTTCTTGTTGTCCTGAATCTTGTTGAGTAATTCGCGCTCGCCTTCCCACTTTGCGCGGAAGTCCTTTTCGCGTTCCTCCAATTCAGAAATCTCCTTGTTGAGGGCAGCAAGTTTCTGCTCGTCGTTTTCCCGCTTGATGGCCTCCCTTTCAATTTCGAGCTGGCGCAAGCGTCGTGTGATTTCGTCGAGCTCTTCTGGTTGAGAGTCGCGTTCCATTCGCAGTTTTGCGGCAGCCTCGTCCATGAGGTCTATGGCCTTGTCGGGAAGGAAACGGTCGGAGATGTAGCGATGAGAGAGCTGGGCAGCGGCAATGAGAGCATCGTCCTGAATACGCACCTTGTGGTGGTTCTCATAACGTTCCTTCAGACCGCGCAGAATGCTGATGGCGTCCTCCACACTTGGCTCGTCCACCATGACAGTTTGGAATCGGCGTTCGAGTGCCTTGTCCTTTTCGAAATACTTCTGGTATTCCTCCAGTGTGGTGGCTCCGATGGTTCGGATTTCACCACGTGAGAGAGCCGGCTTGAGGATATTGGCAGCGTCCATGGCTCCCTCTCCTTTGCCAGTGCCCACAAGGGTGTGGATTTCATCAATGAAGAGGATAATCTCTCCGTTGGAGTTGGTCACTTCATTGACAACACTCTTGAGACGTTCCTCAAATTCGCCCTTATATTTTGCACCGGCCAGCAGTGCACCCATGTCAAGACTGAAAAGCTGCTTGTTCTTCAGATTCTCAGGAACGTCGCCACGAACAATACGTTGTGCCAAGCCTTCAACTATGGCTGTTTTACCCGTACCTGGTTCACCGATGAGGATAGGATTATTCTTGCTTCGGCGGCTCAAGATTTGCAGAACGCGGCGAATCTCCTCGTCGCGACCAATAACGGGATCGAGTTTGCCTGTGCGGGCTTCGTCCACGAGGTTGCGGGCGTATTTGCCCAGTGCCTGGTAGGTGTCCTCGCTCGAAGCAGAGTCGGCTTTGCGTCCACCGCGCAATTCTTTGGTGGCAGCAATCAAGCCATTCTCTGTGACGCCTGCATCGTGTAGCATCTGGCTGGCCAAACCTTGGGTTTTAAGGATGGCGAGCAGGAGAGGCTCGAGGCCTACGAATTGGTCGCCATCTTTCTTGGCTATATCTGTTGCCTTGGTCAGAGCCTCGTTGGCGTCGCGGTCCAGATAGGGTTCACCACCGCTCACGCGGGGCTGATTTTGGAGTTCGCGGTCCACAACCTGCTGCAAGGCATTGCTGTTGACGCCCATCTTCCCGAAAAGGAATTGTGTGACGTTTTCCCCCACTTGCAGGATACCTGCCAGGAGGTGTACAGCCGTAACAGCTTGTTGCCCGCCGCTTTGTGCACGGTTGACAGCCTGTTGTACGGCTTCTTGTGCTTTAATTGTGAAATTATCGAAGTTCATAACTTTTTATTTTTATTATTTTGCCACACAATAAGACAAAGGCCGCGCCAAATGGAATAAGGGTGACATTTTGTCAGAGGTTCGTACAAAATAATACAAAAAACATCCGCCAGAGTGAGTGGCGGATGTTGATGCGGAGAGCCTATGAATAGGCGGATTAGTTGTCGATACGCTGTGTTTCGCGAGCCATTTTCATGAGCTCGGGGGAGATATGACAGTAGCCACTTGGGTTCTTGTCGAGGTAGTCTTGATGATATTCCTCGGCAGCATAGAAATTCTTCAGTGGCATTACTTCTGTGGCAATCGGATCAGAGAAAGCGAAACTTTCCTCGGCCACGGCGTCCTCTATGATGGCTTTGTCGGCTTCGTCCTCATAGTAGATTCCTGTTCTGTACTGTGAACCTTTGTCTGCTCCTTGTTCGTCGACCTGCGTAGGGTCGATCGTCAGGAAATACATACGGAGCAAAAAGAAAAGAGGAACTTTCTTCTCGTCATACTCCACCTTTACGGTTTCGGCAAAGTGGGTTGTGTCGGAGCAGACCTCCTCGTAAGTTGGGTTTTCCGTATTGCCGTTGGCATAGCCCACGGTTGTATTGACCACTCCGTGTATCTGTTTGAAAAAGTGCTCAGTGCCCCAGAAGCAGCCACCAGCTAAATAAATTGTCTTCACTATTTTGTTTGTCTTTTGATGTGCTAATCGCGAGCGGCAGACCGCGCGGATTAGCACTTTTCTTTATTTCAGTTGCGATTCAATAGGGTCACGATATTGCCCTTGTAGGCGATGAAGCTCCTTGCGAAGTTCCTTCGTGATTTTTTCCGTACCAGGCTGACCATAGATATTATTGAGTTCGTGCGGATCATTCTTCAAATCGAAGAGTTCCCATTCGTCAATGTCATTGTAGAAGTGAATAAGTTTCCAGCGGTCTGTACGTACGCCGTAATGGCGCTTGACACTGTGTTCAGCAGGGTACTCGTAGAAGTGGTAGTAAATACTCTTGCGCCAATTCTTCGGGTGTTGTCCTTTGAGCAATGGCAGGAGGGAAACGCCGTCCATATCGGCTGGAATCGGAGCTCCCGCCAAATCGAGGAAAGTTGGGGCATAGTCGATATTTTGTACCATCTCTTTGATTTCTCCGCGGCCTTTAAATCCAGCGGGAAGGCGCATAACGAGCGGCGTGTTAAGGCTCTCCTCGTACATGAAACGTTTGTCGAACCATCCGTGTTCTCCCATGTAGAATCCCTGGTCGGAAGTGTAGACCACAAGCGTTGAATCGAGCAGGTTGAGGCGTTTGAGCTCATCCAGTACTCTACCTACGTTATCATCGAGGGACTTTGTCACTTTGGCGTAGTCGCGCATGAATCGCTGGTACTTGAATTCGGCCAACTCGCGCCCAGAAAGATTGCGCTGCTTGAAGTCGGTTGTAATACTGTCATAGAAGCAGTCGTAATCGGCACGGTCGCGTGAATCCATGCGTCCAATCATGCTGAGGTACGAATTTGTCAGACGTGTGGCTGCTCCAGGGGTGTAGATTTTGTCATCATATACAATGTCCATATCGTGAGAGGAAGCGATGCTCATCTCTTGAGCTGCTGCTGCGGCTCTGCCTTTGTAGTCGTCGTAGAAAGTCTCGGGCACTTTGAACGTCTTATCCTCGTATTCGTGGAGATACTTGATTTCGGGCAGCCAACAACGGTGACAAGCTTTATGATGGATGAAGAGCGCAAAAGGTTTGGACTTGTCGCGCTGGTGCTCTAACCAGTTGATGCTTTTATCTGTGATGATGTTGGTGATGTATCCTTTCTCTCGCACAGTGTCGTTCTTCATCGTGATGAAGTCGGGGTTGTAGTAATCACCTTGTCCTGGAATGATGTTCCAGTAGTCAAAGCCAGTGGGCAGACTGATAAGGTGCCACTTACCGATGAGAGCTGTTTCGTAGCCGGCCTTTTGCAGAAGTTTCGGCATGGTCTGTTGCGATCCGTCGAAGATGCCGTGCTCGTTGTTGGTGAAGCCGTTGTTGTGAGAATGTTTACCCGTCAACATGCAAGCGCGTGAAGGACCCGAAAGAGAATTTGCCACGTAGGAATTAACAAACTTAACGCCATCGCGGGCAATGCGGTCTAAGTTGGGAGTGGAAATATGGCTCTTGTCATAGCAAGACATCATTTGCGCCGTATGATCGTCGGTCATGATGTAGACTATATTGTAGCGTTGAGCAGCTGCAACCATAGGTAGCAAAGAGAGTAGGGCTACAGCTTGGGTTTTCTTTTTCATAAAGCGGGAGATAAGGGTTATAAAAAGAAAGGATTGTGAAAATTAGAGAGGGGTATATACAAATCGACGCGGGGAGTATGCCTTTTCAGAGACATACTCCTCGCGTCGGGTAGTATTTAGGCTTTGTCAGAACCGGCGGCTTGCTTGTTCATCGTTTTCTCAACGATGTCAATGAGTCGCTTACCCAAAGCATCGGCTTCCTCAATGGTGTGAGCCTCTGAGAATATGCGGATGATGGGTTCGGTGTTGCTTTTTCTGAGGTGTACCCACTTGTCGATGGTATCAATCTTCAGACCGTCGATTTCAGTAAGGTTCTCTTTTGCGAACTCTTTTCTAACTTCAGCCAGAATAGCGTTGAGGTCTGTTTGGGGTTGCAAATCGATACGGTTCTTTGCGATGGCGTAGAGCGGATACTGTGCTTTCAGCTGCGAAGGCGTTTTGCCCGACTTTGCCATATAGGTAAGCATCAAGGCAATACCAACTAATGTGTCGCGACCATAGTGGGCTGCTGGATAGATGATTCCGCCATTTCCCTCGCCGCCGATCACGGCGTTGGTTTCCTTCATCTTCAGCACGACGTTAATCTCGCCCACAGCAGAAGGGGTATACTGTCCACCGTTTTTCTCTGTCACATCGCGCAGGGCACGGGTGGACGAGAGGTTACTAACGGTGTTTCCTTTCGTGTGTTGGAGAACCCAGTCAGCACAAGTAACAAGGGTGTATTCTTCTCCATACATTTCACCGTCTTCTTGGATGAAAACCAAACGGTCTACATCGGGGTCACAAACAAAGCCGATGTCGTAGTGTTTTTCTTTCATCACGCTGCAAATCTCATTCAGATTTTTGCGCAGCGGTTCAGGATTGTGAGCAAACTGTCCGTTGGGCTCACCATTCAGTATGTCATAAGTCACGCCCAGCTGGTCGAGAAGTTTCGGTAGGATAATGCCACCCACGGAATTGATAGTGTCGAGACAGACGTGGAACTTAGCGTTTCGAATTGCTTCTACATCTACCAGTTCCAAACCTTTGACCATATCAATATGGTATTGGTCATAGATATTTTTTTCTTCGTAGCTTCCGAGTTCATCTACATCGGCGTAGACAAAGGAACGTTCATCGTCGGCCAGACGAACCACCTCTGCTGCCTCAGCTGGGGGGATAAATTCTCCAAGTTCGTTGAGGAGCTTGAGTGCATTCCACTGTCGGGGATTGTGAGAAGCCGTCAGGATGATACCTCCCACAGCGTTTTCAGCAGGAACAGCTATTTCTGTCGTTGGAGTAGTGGCCAGGCCGATGTTGACTACATCGAAGCCCAATCCCATAAGAGTGCCGCAGACACAGTGGCTCACCATTTCTCCTGAAATGCGCGCATCGCGTCCTACGACAATTTTTTTCTGTACTTTTCCGCCAACTTTTGCAGCACGGAGGGTTGCATACGCTGTTACAGACTTTACAATGTCGAGCGGATTAAGTGTATCTCCAGTGTGGCCGCCGATGGTGCCGCGGAAACCAGAGATAGATTTTATGAGTGTCATTTATTTTGAGTTAGGTTTTAGTTTTCTTGATAGACAGCACAAAGTTAAGAAAGTTCAGAAGAAACTGCAAGAAGTTTTTCTAAGAAATGAAGCCTATAGATGGCAATTCTCCGCAAGAATTTCTGGGTTCTTGCGGAGAATTGGAGATTATTTCCCAAGTGGCGAATATTCCACTTTTTTAGTGTGTTTGTCATCGTAGACTGCTTCGCGTATCTTGTCGGCCGATACTTCCACCTTTGTTCGTGTGAGTTCGGGAACATTGAAGCTCTTGAGTAATAGTTTGTTTTCTTCTGGGTCGGCCTGTGGTAGGACGAAAGCTTTGTGGGCGCGGCCTTCCTTATCGAAGTAGGCAATAAAGGGGCGCGTGTAAGAGCCGTCCATGCGCCGACTGCTAAACACAATCCAGCGGCCGTTGCTCGACCATGTGTGATAGCTGTCTACGTCAGGGCTGTTGGCTTCCGTGAGAGGGCGAATCTCTCCGGTCGTTAAGTCTTTGATCCATAGGTCGCTTGATTTGTGCCAGATGTGGAACTGGCCGTATTTTCCGAGAGTGAAGAGCAAGTATCGCCCATCGGGACTGACACGCGGAACACTTGCGCTGAGGCCCATACTTGTGCAGTCCACCTCCAATTGTGGTGGTCCGAACCGGCGGGTCTTCTCGTCGAATGTCATACTATATATATTATAGCGCACAGAATCGTGGCGTTCCAATATGCGATTGATGGCCAGGCTATCGGGCAGTCCTTTGAAATCGGGCACATAAGCGTCGCAATAGTAAAGCTTCTTACCATCGGGAGCCCAACAAGGGAATGTCTCAAAATGGTCGTCGGTTTTGAAAATATTTGAGAGCTTGTTGTTGTCTGCATCATAGAAAACGAGGTCGCTGGCATAGTCCACCACTTCTATCTTATTCTTATTGATCATGTGAAAAGCCTGTCCCGTCTTGTTGCTGGAGAAAACCACCCAGTTGCGTGTTGGGTGCCACGTTGGGTATACGGTGTTGGCCAGTGTAGAGTCGGTTTTCATGTTTAGCTTCTCAATCTTTCCATTCTCTATCAGCATTGTTCCGCCGTGTATGGCGCGAACGTGGAAGAGCATGCGCTTCGTGTCGTAAGCCTGATAGTTGTGGCAGTTGATGCAATGGTTCTCCTTTTCATCAAACGTACGGTTGTTTTCATAAATCGGCGTTTGTTCGAAGTTTTCCAAATCGCGCTGATAGATGCCCAGTTGGCGATAGAGTTCGTAGCTGGGTTCGATGAGGCGATAAGAGAGATATTTGTCGATAGGCTCTTTGGCTACATGGATAACATATTTCGGGAAACTCACCCACTGGCCGTTACGCTCAGCATAGAGTTCCACGCTCAAGTCGCGCCCCTTGTTGGCCGTGAGCAGCTTGCGCCATTCGGTGCTGTCGAGGATGAGTTTTCCATCCTCATTACCCCCTGCCACGAGCTGCACGCCTTGTCCTTGGATCACTCCTACAAAGTTGTCGCCCTTTGCTGTCACCTGGAAATTGAGTGGGGCAATGTTGGGCGGAATGGTGATGTCGCGGTAGTCGGGGTATATACCTGCCACCTCCTTCACGGGGGTGGCATTTTGAGGAATGCTCACCTCCTTGGCACAGGAAGCAAAGGCAAAGAGCGCGAGCAAAAAGAAATATATTTTTTTCATAATTCAGCTGAGCAATTTAGTTGACCTGTCCTTTATTTTTACGGTTGTTGTCCACATTACCTTCATTGTTTTCGCAGAAATAATAGTAGAAGTAAGTGCCCAACCAATCTTTTTTCAGGTTGGCGCGTAGAGCCTCCTTATCTTTAGTATAAGGTCGGGCCGCCATGAGGAAAGATTGGAGGTTGGCCATAATCATTTGGTTCACTCCGTACTGCTTTACCACGTCTTGATAGCCTTGCTTGATGGCGAGACAGGCGAGGGCCTCTTGCATGGTTTGAGAAATGGGCATCCCGTTTTGCATCATAAAATTTACACGTGGGAGCAATGCTACCAAGTCTTTGGAATAGAGACACGCTGCAGCCGAGGTGATGAGCGTTTCGTTGGAACCCCTGTTCACACCGAGATTGTAGCCCAAGAACACAGGCTGACGATAGTTTTGTTCGAAAAGGTCCTCTTTCGGGAGAAACTTCTTGACACCAGCCAACTCCGAGTCTTCATCGATGAGCTTAGGATTGTTGAGCATCGGCTCATAGCGATTCACAAAAGTTTGCTCAAACGGCACGTGTTTCAATATATCGAGGTATTTTTCGGCCAGCTCTTTCTCGCCAGTCAGGATGGCGCAGAGCGCACAGCGCTTGAGGTTGCGCGTGGTGGGTCCGTCCATCACGATGCGTTCAAAGGCATAGTGGTAGGCTGGTTGCACGAGTCCCGCGGCAAAGTCGCAATCCGCCTGGAGCAGTCCATACTCTTCGCTGCCGTCCATCTTTTTCAGACCAGCATCGGGATAGTCGTAGGGGATTTCAAAAAGGCGATCCAAGAGCTGATCGGTGCGGAGCAACGCTATAGCATGGTAGGCAGCCACGGTGCGGGTGGGGCGGCGTGCCGACATAGCATCATCGATCATTCCCTCCCAGTCCTGCTCCATCATCTTGTTCTGCATCTTAGCTCCGAGAATATCGTTCTGATGGCGATACATGGCATCGGCGTAGAGCCCCACGAAACCAGCAACGGCCAATAGGAAACCGATGCGTAGTCCTTTGTTGCTTGTCTCGGACTGCTCTTTGCCCCGGCGGAGGAAACGCACAATTTGTGCCACTACGACGAGGACCACCAGTGTGAAGAATGGAATGAGCATCAAGCGGCTCGGTTCGGCTTTGTAGTAGAGATTGGTGCCCAGTTCAACAATGTAGGTCATGATGGCGATGGGCAGAAGGAAGGCTATACCCCGCCAGCGAGCAGGGATACGGAAAATGGCATCCAATTGGCAGGCGATGGCCGTGAGGAGAGCGGAGAGAATGAGACCGCCCACCCATTTCGATTTGAACACCACCATCAGATAGCGGCCGAACCAAAAGAGATGGCCGAAGGGCGTATCGGTGAGGAACTTCATAGATGTGGCATCGCTCACCACAAAGGCATCTTGCTGTGCGCGCACAAAGACATCGCCATAGATGAAAGTGCAAAAAACGAACAACAACACGAAGCCGCAAATTTTGATAAAGGGATTCCAACAAAACTGTTTTTTAGACTTCATGGCCTTTGTTGGCGTCTGCTTTGCAGGGGCTTTGTGTTGCGGCTTGTAAGTTTTTTTGTGTGACATTATCAAGGTATATGATTACTTTGCTGACAAAGGTACAACTTTTTGCGGATTGGTCTTGCGGTTTCTATGTTTTAGCCGCGAAGAGGAGAGCTTTTGGCCCACGAAGTTTCACGAAGGAGGCGAATGGACACGAATTTTCTTTTTCGATAAGTACTCACAAATGAGATATTGAAAATATAAATTCGTGCCCATTCGCCTTATTCGTGTCCATTCGTGGGCTTAAAGCCAAAGGCAGCATATCTCTCGTAAAGAATCTTCGCAGTTTTCGGTTCTCAAGAATGGCGTAAAAATCAGCGGAAGATACGGTGGCTTATTCCGTCCCTGCCTGCACGGACTCATTTGATAAGGTTGTTGGCAGATACAATAAGGTTGTTGACGAGTATCCTTATCGCGTTGGCTGACATCCTTATTGTGTGAGCTGACAGGATAAGGAAAATTTTGAGTGGAGTGGTATTGAGAAATGTGGCTACAATACTGCAATGCCATTTCTGGGTGAAGATTTTCTGAAAAACGAAGGTGCGGATGTGTGTTGAGCATCTAAAAGAGAATGAAAGAGCTGCGTTCTCAGTCTCTTTTAAGAAAACTACTTGTCAAGTTTTTGGGCGAGAAGGCGCTATTAAGTACATGAAAAAGGGAACTTCCAATCTGTGGAAATTCCCTTGTATAGAGATAATGTGAAGGCATGAAGCCTTGTTTTTATACCTCAAAAGTGTTCAAGAGGTTGTTGTACTGACCAGCAGGGCCACGCTGACCCACCACTTGCTTGATGAAGATTTCCATTTCCGTTTCGTGCTGGTCGGCGCTCTCAAAGAGTTTCCACTGTGCGCGAGCACGCACTAAATTGTGGTCGGCATACTGTGTCTTGTAATATACATCGCCGTTGATGTAGTCGATGAGGAAGCGCACAGATTGCATATAGGGGAAGAGCTTTGCGGCGTAGGGGAGATTTTCTATTTCAACGGGAGTGAGGAATACGCCTGCACTGTGGAGGTAGCCCTTAGCGAAAGCTTTGAAAATCTCAATATTGAAATTCACATTGTCCAGGTTCGGGTCGTCCTCTTTACCTGTGTTGGCAGCGGAACGTAGGTAGTCGCCAAAATCAGAGAAGATGAAGTTGGGCATAACCGTATCGAGGTCGATGACACAAAGCACCTTGCCGTCTTTATCAAAAAGGATGTTGTCTACTTTCGTATCGCAGTGGCAGATGCGTTTCTTGAGTTTGCCTTCGCGCTGCAAGCGTTCGGCTTTTGTCATCTCTTCAGCGCGTTCCTTAATGGCTGCGATGAGATCACGCACATTGTCCACGCGGCCGCTACGGTTCTCCTTTGCAGCTTCTTCGAGTTGGTGGAGGCGGAATTCGAGGTTGTGGAAATCCTTAATGGTCTCGCCCAGTTTTACAGGGATATCTGCCAGCCAGCTCTGAAACTGTCCGAACGTTTCGCCTACGATGAAGCTCGTTTCGGGAGTGACCTCCGTCATGCTCGTAGTATCGGGGATATAGACCATAAGGCGCCAATATTTCTCTCCATCGAAGTAGTAGTATTTTCCATCCTTTGCCGGAATGAAACGCAGGCACTTGCGTTCGATGTCCTCCGTGTGGTTGGCCTCCAGCTTTTTGCGGATATGGTCGGTGACGTGGATAATGTTGTTCATCAGCATATCAACGTCGGGGAAAATCTTGTTGTTGATGTGTTGCAGTACATAGTCAGGATCTTCGCCCTCTGTGGTGACTTTGTAAGTAGTGTTGATGAGTCCGTTACCAAGGGGCTTCACGTCAATCACGTTGCCTTTTACATCGAATTGGGCTACAATGTTGAGCAATTCTTTTTGTTCCATAGATTTATAGTTGTATGTTTTTGTTTATGTATTCTGTTTCGAAAACGCAAAGAAAGTAATTTTATTTCACAAGGGCAACACAAAATAATAAAAAGGGAGTGCTTCCACACAGCTGGAAGCACTCCTTTGCTTACTTTGAGTTGTTCATCGGTCAGGAAATAGAGAATCTGACCGTGAAAGAGATGTTATTAGAATGCTACTTTTTTGCCATTCACGATATAGAATCCTTTGCTTGTATTTGTTACGCGGCGGCCTTGTAGGTCGTAGATGATAGTTTTTGCAGCATTGGTATTCATTGCCATGTCTTGAATGCCTGTTTCGAGGCCTTTGAGCGGTGTGAAACGCAATTTATAAGTGTATGTGCCACTGCTTGGGCAGAGATACTTGTTCAGTGTGCCTGCACCGCAAGAACCATTGCCGAGACCTTTTTGCATATAGTCGAAATGAACAAAAACATCGCGCTGACCAGTGGGCAAGTTCCACATGTGGCGGTTTGCCTTCAGCGTGGCATCGTCATAATGAAGAGCAGAGAAAGATACTTGGCCTTCGGTCTCTACTTTGACGCCGTTGCCCTCATCATCGGATAAGGTGAGATAGCGCAAGCCTTCGTGGTTGCCAGTGCTTTGCGGACGAGCGTAAGCTTCAAGCTGCTCGCTGACGGTGGACTGATAGAGTCCGAAGAAAGAACCTTCCTTACGGTCTACATAGTTGGCCAAAGGACCACGTGCGTAGTAAGTCAGATTTTCGAACGAGCTGGGGAAACGCATACCCATACCGATGCGGCGGAGGTTGGCAACAATCGGAGAGAAGGAAGCCTCCAAATCGACAACGCCATTAGCGTAGACAGTGTAAGTGAAGACGTAGGGGCAACGATTACCTTGAACGTTATACTTAATAGTAGCAGAGAGACTGTCGGGAGCCACAGTGACGGTCCACGTTCTATCGCCGGTGCCTGTAGCCTGATTGTAGTTTTCAGGATTTCCGTAAGGCTCTTCGTTCTCTATGTAGCGATAGTGGGCAAGTTCGGGACCTTGAGCCGGGATAATGATGTTTTGACCATCGCTCTTCCAAGAGCGAAGACCACCACTGCGCGTGAAGACGATAGTGTTCTTTCCTGTATTGAAGGTGACGTCGTAAGCAGTCTGCTTCACCTGCATCTTGTTGGTTATGTTACGAACAGCAGGGAGCGCAGCAGGGCGAGCCTGTAATTGGTCTTCGAACGTTACCAGTTCGTAGCCAGCATCGCACCAATCGGAAGCTTCGTTCAGGCAAAGAGCGAGTTGGAGGAAATATTCGTGGCCTGTTTCGAGTGTAGTAGTATAAGGTACATTGACCGTAGTGCTTTGCAGCGGCTGGCAGTTGAGAGCCGTAGTTCCGGATTCTACTGTTTCTCCGTCCTTCAATACTTTCCATGCGAGTTTGAAGGCATTAAGATTGAGCTGCGGGTAGTTGTTTGTCAGACGGTAGTATTTTGTGGACATCTTCTTGAAGTCAACGTACTGATACACCTTCTTCACTTCTGTGAGTTCGGCACTCCATGAGCGGTCTGCGTTGAGAATTCCGTTGTTCACAAAGTTTCCTTGGTGAGGGCCGGGTTTGTCGTAGCCACTGATGTATTTAGGATAGCCATTCAACGTTGTTGTCTTAGCTTTGATGTCGTTGGCATCGTAGATACTTTGATCTACCCAGTCCCAGATGCAACCACCGAGGCCGTAGTTAGAACCAATGATGACATCCCAGTATTCGCGGAGATTGCCCACCGAATTACCCATTGCATGGGCATATTCGCAGAGGAAATAGGGCTGTTTGCGCCAGTTATTTGCCGCAAGTCTTTGCACCTCATTTACATCTTTGTACATCACACTCCAGATGTCCGTACCAGCAGTGTTATCATTGGTACTTCCTTCATAGTGGATAGGGCGATTGTTATCAAAGGCCTTTACGACGTCATGGATTGTTTCAAAATTACTAAAGCCGCTAGACTCATTACCAAGACTCCAAATGATGACAGAAGGATGATTGTAGTCG
This sequence comes from uncultured Alloprevotella sp., assembly GCF_963536905.1. NCBI lineage: Bacteria > Pseudomonadati > Bacteroidota > Bacteroidia > Bacteroidales > Prevotellaceae > Alloprevotella > uncultured Alloprevotella sp. The sequence goes on from NZ_CAUTBW010000001.1 coordinate 76,079, forward strand.
CGTCGTACCATTCTCATCACGCGGTCCTGCATTTGTGGCAACCAAGAAATTCTTCCTGCAATAGCACCGCTGGGATTGTGTAGATTATCATTCCAGTTCTTGTGACATTCAAGGTCTGCTTCGTCCACAACGTAAAAGCCGAGGTAGTCCATCATCGCCATCATTTTTGCTTGGCGAGGGTAGTGGCTGGTACGCACAGTGTTGATGTTGGCCTTTTTCATAAGGGTCAAGTCCGTCCACATAGTGGCAACGTCGATGGCACGGCCCAAAACAGGGTGCGTGTCCTGCGTGTTGACACCTTTGAGATAGGTACGGTTGCCGTTCACAAAGAATTGGCCGTTTCTGAGTTCGAGAGAGCGGAAGCCATACTTTGTGGCAAATGCTTCCTCTTCGTTGCTGCCGTTGAGCTGGCTCACGATGAGCGTGTAGAGGTTTGGAGCGTCTGGCGACCATAGTTTAATGCCGCTGAGCTGGCCCAGGCTGATGGTGTTCTGCTTGATGCTGTCGCCTGCTGCAAAGGTGATGGTGGCTGATTGCGTAGCCACTTCAGAACCAGAGGGATCGAGCAGCGAAAGACGTACAGTGCGGTTGCCAGCCACTTTAGAGGGGTTTGCCATGGTTATGGACACGTTTGGCGTTGCAGTGCGATTACGCGCATTTACCTCAGCGCTGATGAGGTGGTCCTCAATGTAAGTCTTAGGTGTAGCATAGAGATATACATCGCGGTGTATACCTGTCATGTGCCACATATCTTGTCCTTCAAGATAAGAGGCATCGCTCCATCGAATGTTCTGCAAACTGATGTTGTTTTCTCCCGAGCGCACGAAGTTTGTCACGTCAAATTCGCTGACGTTATTGGCTTCCTGCGTGTAGCCTACATACTTGCCGTTTACCCAGATATAGCTAGCACCGTAGATACCATCGAAATGGAGCACTACTCGCTGACCTGCAAATTCGGCGGGCAATACAAAATTGCGGCGGTATGAAGCAACGGAGTTGGGAACATTACTGTTCATGTTGATGTAAGGAGGATTGTCGCTGAACGGATACTGCACGTTAATGTACGTAGGCTGTCCGTAGCCCTTCATCTCTAAGCAAGAGGGCACAGAGATAGTGTCCCATGCAGACGCATCAACGTTGTCGCCGTAGAAATCCTCTCCTGGACGATTGTTGGTGCCTTCCTGCCATTTCAGATTCCAAACTCCATTGAGCGACATCCAGCGTGCGCCTGTTGGATCGAGCCACGGTTTGGCGAAGCGCTCTGTGTCAGCCTTCAGTTTAGCTGTTGTAGCGTAGGGGAGGTAAGTGGCGTGAGCTGGCTCATTGTTGATGCGGAAAATTTTCTCGTTTTCCCATTCCTCTCTGTTTGAAGCAACGCTCGGCACCTCAGCAAAGCGGAAGTGTGTTCCTGCAGCTGTAGCATCGCTACTATTGACCAGCTGATCGTTAGAGCCGCTACACAAATAATAATAAGTACCTTGGTATTGTGTCCGCAACTGGTAGACACCATTGGAAGTATCCACGCTAACGAGTTCTATTTGCTGATTAGGATTTGTTGGGTTGGAACTCCACTGAAGAGGGTACTTCTTGCTGTTGAGAGCCATGTCGATAGCACTATTATAAGCGTCGCTCGTAATAATGTATTTCTTCGTGCCTTTCAAATTGTCGGGCTGTTCAAAGCGCCAAGTGCGCGCAGTGGCTGAACAATCAGAGAAGGTGTTTAGATAAAGTCGCGCATCATTAGCACCGTTATCCCAATTGGTTACAACGAGCTGCATGCTCTCGTTGTAAATGGCGTAGCATTTTCCTGCCTCAGGTTGCGCGCCGTAAGTTTGCGCCTGCATAGAGAATGCAGTGGCAGCAAAGAATCCCATGGTGAGGAGATTCTTTAGCTTCGGTAAAGAAAGATTCATTTTATTGTTGTTTCTGGTTCGTTTTATGTTGCAGTTTGCGGGCAAAGATAAGAAAAAAATACAAGCCAGTGTATCTTATCTTCTTTTTTACTTACATTTGCAGCTGCTAATTATAGATAGCAAAATAGACTTAATGTGTTTTTAGGTAGAATAAGCTGAATTTTTAAAGTTATCCCTTTGATAAAGATGAAGATATGAGGAAAGTATTACTCTTTATGCTCTTTTTTGCAGCGCTGTCCGCAATGGGGGCTGTCCAGTTTAATGAAACGACGCGTTATCGTTTGGTGTGTAAAAAGTTCGGCGCTGGCGGCATAGGAATAGGTGCATACCACGGGAGCACGGCTTTAGTATATTATGACATATATGCTCGAGCGGCAACGGCGGATGCTTGGTGGTATATCCGTAAGAATGGTAACGGTTATACTTTTCAGAATGCTGCAACAGGACAATACCTCTACCACGAATCAACGCGTGAGGAGCAAGTGGCCAAAGGCCTTCGCCTGTGCAATGCCGTCACCTCCGACAGTGTGCGTTGGAGGTTGATAAGCAAAGATTCCTTTTTTGAAATTTCTAACAAAGCTGTCCCATCGCAGTATATCAACTGCCGTACCGATGGCTCTTACCTTGTTGGAACTTATTACAATGCAGATGATAACGGACTTTTCGAGATTTTCGACGAGCAAGGCCGTCAGGTCAAGGACGATGAGCAGCCCGAAACGTTGCGCACTCCTTTGTCGGGTTATGTAGATATGTTTCGCTTGAACAATAAAGACCTTGTTTACGACAGTCTGAGCGGAAGTTTCTTTTTCTCTGCCCGCAAGCGCTATCGTGACGGTCGCGACTTTTCAGCAGCGGTAACGTTGTCCGCGCAACCAGGTGTAACGCTGTCGCTCGACGGACAAGAGCTCTCGGACGGCGGAACTGTTACAATCCACGGCATAGACTGTGGAAAGACTTACCCTATTGTTGTAAGTCGCAACGGGAGTGTGGTAGCCTCCGGTCCGCTTCAGATGACGTTTCTTCCCATTGTTGAAATGAATGTTTCCTCAACCAATCAGAACTCTTACACCCGCGGCTCCATCCGCGTGACAGATCCTGGTGTCACTGGATACGATTCTATCTATGTGGCCGATTTTCGTATCCGTGGCGCTTCGGCAACCAACTATCAGAAGAAGTCGTATGCCGTTAAATTGTATGATGCTAATGGTGAATCGAAAAATGTAGAATTTCTCGGTAAACGTTCTGACAACAATTGGATTTTAGATGCAATGGTGATTGATAAGGCTTGTATGCGAAATCGCCTTTCTACAGATTTGTGGAAGGATATCCACACCGAACCATATTACGCACAGTTTGAGAAAAAGAAGATTCGACCCTACACTCGAGGCGAATTCGTGGAAGTGTTTCTTAATGGTGCCTACCACGGCCTTTATTGTATGACAGAGAAGATAGACCGTCAGCAACTGCGCTTGAAGAAGTCGGAAGGCGACACTATACACAGCTTGCTCTATAAGTCAGGACAATGGAGCTACGAAGTCCTTTTTGGCCACGAACTGGGCTATCCTTCTACAACAGGCAGAAAGCCGGCTTATTATAGTAATAATTATGATTCTTGGCGTGAATGGGAACTGAAATACCCCGACTTGAAAAAAGGCGAGAAGATTGATTGGGGACCACTTTACAATGCTATCAATTTCTGCGCTACTGCTTCTGATGTCGAATTTGAGAGAGGTATTGAGTCTTATCTGGACCTCCCCGTTTTGCGCGATTATTATCTCTTCCTCGACTTGCTTTTTGCCTACGACAACGATGGTAAAAATATGTATTATGCCCTTTATGACTTGCAGAAGAATAATGGCCAGAAGCTGACGATAGTACCTTGGGACCTCGATGCCACTTGGGGGCGTAGTTGGGATGGTACTAACAGAGACCAGGGAGATCCTACGGCCGATTGGTCGGTAGTGCGCCGCGCTTATACTGGAGGTCTTACCTACTACAACCGCTTGGAGCAAAGTCCTTATCTTAACTGGTCACAAATGCTGGCCGACCGCTATGCCGAACTTCGTTTGTCGAAGAAGATAGATGCTGATAGTTTGGTAGCGCGTATCACAGAATACGCCACACTCTTTAGCGACAGTCGCGCCGATCAGCGTGAAGGTTCTTATTGGGCTATGTATCACGGTGGAATCCAAAAGGACGTGGAATATATGAAGAAGTGGATCAAGGCTCGCATCCCCGCGCTCGATAGAAAGTATAATTTCGACCCTACCACCTCTGGGCTGCGCCAGGTTTCCGATAAGTCCTATGTGAGTGCAGCCGGCGGAGTAGGTAGCATCATCTTTAGTAGTAGCGCGCCACAAATGGTACAAATCTATACCATTGATGGCCGCCTCTATCGCACCGTTCGTCTGACCCAAAGCGTAGAGACCGTCGACGATATTCCTGCAGGCCTCTATCTGACCGCTGGACAAAAAGTGTTAGTACAGTAAGTCTTTTCTTCCTAAAGAAGGGGCGTCAGTCATCGTCTCCGTCTTCCATGAAACTGTCGTCAAAGGCAACAGGAATCATGAAGTCGTCGATGGCACGGCGCTCCTTTTTTGTAGGCCGACCCGTGCCGCGAGCGCGATCAACGAATCCGCTGATACGGCTCATTTCGAGCATCTCATACTGTTGCGGGTCAGTGATATTTTCCAATATATCGGGAATGAGTTTTGCTCCCACACGTTTCTCGATGGCTTGCTTTACGCGAAACGTGTAGGTCACTGGTGGCTTGCGCACGCTCACTATGTCGCCCTCCTTCACCGTTCGTGCTGGCTTGGCTGCGGCATCATTGATTCGTACGCGATTATTCTTGCAAGCATCAGCAGCTATGGTGCGCGTCTTGAAGATGCGAGCTGCCCAGAGCCATTTGTCCAATCGTGCTTCCATTTTATTTCTTGTTGTAATTATTCATAGCGAAGTCGATGCCGCTTAATGCGAAGGCCTTGATGGTTTCGCAGGCTATGCCAACACGCTCGTCCATAGCGGCTAAATCCTCTGCCCCGAACTGACCGAGTACAAAGTCCACCTGTCCACCGCGCGGATAGTCGTTGCCAATGCCGAAACGTAGACGAGCATACTGCTGAGTACCCAGTTGCTGCGTGATGCTTTTCAAACCATTGTGGCCTGCCTCCGATCCAGAGGGTTTTAGGCGCAGTTTGCCAAAGGGGAGAGAGAGGTCATCTACCACGATAAGCACATTCTCCAATGGAATATTCTCTTTGTTCATCCAGTAGCGCACAGCATCACCGCTGGCGTTCATATAGGTGGAGGGCTTTAGCAGAACGAGCATCTGATTTTTCACGCGCATCGTTCCAACAAAGCCGTAGCGTTTGTCCTCAAACTGCATTCCGGCCGACTTGGCCAAAGCATCGACTACGCGGAAACCTATATTGTGGCGTGTGCCGTCGTATTCATCTCCAATATTGCCGAGACCAACGATTAAGAATTTCATATTATTTCGTTTGTTTGTTCACTTGTCCCGAATTGTTGAGGGAAAGTCTGAAAAAGCCCGGAACTCCATGAGCTCCGGGCTTAAATATGTTCTTTGTCTTAACTGACAGAGTAATGCTGAAGCTAACCTTATGCACCAGCCTCGGCAGTAGCCGTAGCGTTACTCATGGCAGCACGTGTCATCTTAACGCTGACAACGTTCACCTCCTTCGGAGTAACGAGTTCGAGCTTATCGAAGCTCAGCTCGCCAACCTTGATGCTCTTGCCGAGCTGCAAATGTGCAACGTCGATAATGAGCTTCTCGGGAATATCCTGATAGAGAGCCTTTACATTGATCTTACGAATCAGTGTAGTCAAGCGGCCACCGGCACGAACACCTTCTGCAAGACCCTTAGTCTGGATGGGCACACCGATAACGATGGGACGCTCTTCGTGTACCTCAAGGAAGTCGAGGTGAAGGATATTGTCCTTAACGGGATGGAACTGAACTTCACGGATGATAGCCTTGTGATCTTCGCCGTCAATGTTGATATCGATGAGGTAGATGTGGGGAGTGAAGATAAGCTTGTTAGCTTCTTTCTCTGAAATAGTGAAAGCGATAGCTTCAGGGTTGCCATTAGCGTCCTTCTGCAAACCGTAGAGGTTACAAGGAATCAGACCTTCGCGGCGTACTGCCTTCGTTGCTTTCTTACCTAAGTTGGCGCGCTTTGCACCAGATACAGAAATCTGTTTCATTTTTCTTGTTTGTCTTTAAATGTGTTACTCTAAATTAATTGCTTAATTCGCCATCGCACGGGGAGCCTCCCTTTTCGTTGGGCTCTCGGACAATTTCCGAATCGGCCGCGAAGTTACCATTTCTTTCTCGAATGGCCAAATGGGGCTGTGGCTTATTTCTGTCAGCGTATATATATAATGGAGCGTTGTTCCTGTATGTTGTAAATATTTACGTAATTCTATGGACTCGAGAATGCGATAAAATCCAACTTGTTTATGTACAGTCTGAAATAACGCATTGTTGAGGCTTATTGTTTCCTTATTGTGTATTCTTTGAATGGGCTTGTAAGGGTGGCTTTTATAAGAAAGATGGCGGATAAAATAAGGTGATTTGTAAATGCAATAAGGCTGTCGAGTAGCGCAATAAGGAAGCCGCTCAACGCAATAAAGCTGTCGGCTGACAGAATAAAGAAATTCTTGAAAACACTATGCTTTTTAGTCGTTTCATTCTGTTTGCTGTCGAGTTTCTTTGGAAAAATCTGAGGCGGGATGGCAAGTGTCATTCAGTAGGCTCCTTTTGTTCATTGGTGTCTGCCTGCGAGTGGCTTTTTTCCTTTTTCGCTCTTTCCGTCGCTTTGACGTGAGGTGGTACATCTTTATTGTGTTCCTTTTTCCTCCTTGTTTCATTTTCTATTTTGTGAATCCTGACTGTCAATAAAATTGATCTATTTGTTGAACTTTTTGTTGTCATGATATTTTAGTGCCTTCTCTATATAGGTAGCCCTCATGTGTGCTACCCCTTTAATCACTAAACCACGGCAAAATAGTTCTCTTCTATGCCTGTTATTGCACTCTCTTAGCACTTTCTTTGGAAAAGTGAAGCATTTATAAGGAGATTTTGACTTCTCGCCTTTTGTTTTTCTCTCCGCATTTTGTATCTTTGCAAACGTGTTAGGGCTCTAATGCCACACAGCGATGATTATGATAAATCGAGAATTGATAAGGCTGAAAGTGGTTCAGCTAGTGTATGCGTTTTACCAGAACGATGGTAAAACATTGGATGTGGCCGAGAAAGAGTTGAAGTTCAGTCTTTCTAAGGCTTATGAACTCTATAAGTATCTCCTTTCTATGCTTGTCGATCTGAAAGCTTATGGAGAACGTAGAGCGGAGTCGAGTGCGGCTCGTGCAGAACGCTTAGGAACAAAAATAGGCGGTCTGTCACCCGATAGGCAATTTGCTGATAACAAATTCCTTGTGCAGCTGGCTGACAATACAGCACTGGGCGAATACCGAGAGAAAAAACAAGAATGGCCTGAGGAACCAGCTTTCGTGAAGAAGCTCTATACCACTATGATTGAGAGCGAACTCTATCAGAACTATCTGACGAAAGAAGACTTTAGTTATGAGGCCGACCGCGAACTGATACGTAAGCTCTACAAAACTTACGTTTGCAATAATGAGGATTTTGATTCGCTCCTCGAAGAACATAGCCTCTATTGGAATGATGATAAAGAAATCGTTGATAGTTTCGTCATGAAAACCATCAAGCGTTTCAAGGAGGATAGTACTGCTGAGCAAGAACTTCTCCCCGACTATGCTGCCGTGGAGGATAAAAACTTTGCAGGAACTCTCTTCGTTGAAACATTGAAGCGAGCTCAGGAAGTTCGCCAGCTTATTCGCGAAAATTCTAAGAACTGGGAGTTCAACCGCTTGGCTTTCATGGATGTTATCATCATGCAGATAGCTTTGGCCGAAATCCTCACATTCCCGCAAATCCCGCTGAGCGTCACGTTCAACGAGTATCTCGACATTGCTAAAATCTACAGCACACCAAAAAGTGCAGGCTATATCAATGGACTTCTTGACCATGTGGTGAAGTCGCTCAAGAAAAAAGGTGAACTGATGAAGTAAAAATCCTTGGCGTCTTCCTCTTCTGAGGTGATGCGCCAAAGGATACCACGCTTCTTCCTTTTCAGCGCTGCGGAAAGAAAGCAAAAGCAGGAAATATAATTAAAATTGAAAACCATAACTTAAAAACCTATATGACTACTCCAAATTTAGTTCTTCTTCAGGGCGCTCAAGCTGGCGATGGAGGAATGGTGTCCATGCTCCTCATGATGGCCCTTTTATTTGCCATTGTTTATTTCTTCATGATTCGCCCTCAAAACAAGAAGCAGAAGGAAATCCAGAAATTTCGCGATGCTCTGAAGGCGGGCGACGATGTGGTAACGATTGGCGGAATCCAGGGAACCATCAAGCGCATTGATAACGACACGAACACCATCATCCTGAACGTGGCTACAGGCGTTGATATCCGTTTCGACAAGAGTGCTATCATCCCGAAGGGCACTAGCAACAATCGATAAATAGGGGAACCTCTCAGAGCTCCCTCCATCTCCCCGCGAAGGGGAGGGCTCAGCGTCCTCTTTGAAAGAGGAAACGGAGCGCTCCTCTTCAGCGAAGGATGGAGGGGCTTTTCGATTTTTTTCTTATTCTTTAATCTCTGATGGAAATATCCTCTCGAGCAAAGCAACTTCTAAAGTTGGGCATCGCTAAGGTTTGGAACAAGCAGTTTCTGACCTTTCTGTTCTTTTTGGCATTAAGCACCACCTTCTGGGTATTTACAAAACTCAATGATACCTACCGGCGCGACTATGAAGTGCCTATCCGTCTTGTCCATGTCCCTAAGAATGTGGTCATCACCTCCGATCTGCCAGAGTATATCCATGTTTCCGTCACCGACAAAGGCTGGGGGCAGCTTGCTTATGAGTATGGTGGCTCAAAAAATCCTATCACCGTTGAGTTTGCCACTTATGCCGGTAGCAACGGCTACGGCTCTGTTCCCGTCACCGACTTATCGCGCCAAATTCTGGCCCAATTGCCAGCAGGCGCATCTCTTTCGGGCTTGCGCCCACAATCGTTGGAGTTCTATTTCAATTATGGTGAGCGCAAGCGCGTTCCCGTTCGTTTCAAAGGCGATATAGATGCAGCTAATCGCTACTATATTTCATACATCCACGCCGTGCCTGATTCTGTAACGGTGTATGCACGTCGTAGTATCCTCGATACGCTAACGGCCGTGACCACCAAAGGTGTTTATCTGCGCAATGTTTCTGATACAACGACGATGAATGTTGAACTTCAGTCTATCCCTGGTGTTAAATTTATTCCTAATAGAGTTAAATTGAAAATAGGCGTCGACCGTTTGGTGGAAAAGACTGTCCAAGTGCCGGTTCAGCAGGTGAATTTCCCCGCTTCAAAGGTATTGCGCACTTTCCCTTCCAAAGTGAACGTCACCTTCCAAGTAGGCATGGCCATGTACAAGCAAATCACAAGCGATAGTTTTGTATTGGTCATCAACTATGAGGATCTGCTCAACAACCCCACTCCGCGCTGCCATCTCAAGTTGAAAACCATTCCCAACGGTATTCGGCAGGTGCGCATCTCTCCTTCTGATGTAGAATATGTCATAGAGGAAATTCCAACAACCGATGAGTAACCGACCCTTTAGTGTAGCTGTGACAGGCGGCATAGGTAGTGGAAAAAGCTATATCTGCCGCCAACTCGCAAATGCAGGCTTCCCCGTGTTCTATTGCGATGAGGAAGCACGACGCATCATTGTTGCCGATGCCGATGTGCGGCAGCAACTGACGGACTTGATAGGAGAGGAGCTATACACGCCAGAAGGAGTTTTGCAGAAGTCGGTTCTCCGCGCCTGGCTCTGCCGCGGAGCAGAGAACGCGACCCGCGTGAATGAAATTGTCTGGCCCAGCGTGGCCAATGCTTTTAAGGTGTGGGTCACTCAGCAAGTAGCTGAGTTGGTTTTTATGGAATGTGCGCTGCTTTTCGAGAGTGGTTTTGACCGACTTGTCCATCGCAAAGTGATGGTGAGTGCTCCCGATGACGTGCGCCTTTCTCGTGTGCAACAGCGTGATAATGTTGCGCTCGAAACCGTCCATAAATGGATGGCGCTCCAAATGCCCGAATCGGAAAAAATTGCTCGTGCAGATTTTGTTATCTCCAACGACGGCGTCACTCCGCCCAATCTCGATGGACTTCTCCAGCAGCTGTTGGCAGAAGCCTCAAAGGAAGCCACCGCCAACAGAAGTATGCACTAAATTTCTCCAATTCCAGAAATATATATATCTTCGCAAACCAAATTTTGACTTAATAAAAGAAAGAAAATGAAGGATACTATTCTCTCTATCTCCGGACGTTCCGGTCTTTTCCGCCTTGTTGCTCAAGGTCATGGTAATCTCATCGTGGAAAATATTTTGGATAAGAAGCGCTCTGCGGCAGGTGGTCGCGACCGCGTTACTTCCCTCAATGATGTTTCTATGTATACCGACGAGGACGATGTAGCCCTGACACAGGTGTTTGAAAATATCTTCAAGGCTACCGAAGGTAAGAAAGCGTCCATTGATTATAAGCATGCCTCTGAGGCAGAAATGCGCGATTTCATGGCTACCGCTCTGCCAAACTACGACCGCGAGCGTGTCCACGTTAGTGATATGCGCAAATTGGCACAGTGGTATAATATTCTTATCGAAGCCGGCGTAACGGAATTTGCGGACGAAGCTCCCGCTACAGAGGACAATGAATAAAACAGGTGCGCAATCGGAGCGCGCTACACAGACTTTCAGCACCAACGTTATCCTTGTGGATGCCGATCATGTTGATGATGTCGTGCTGAATCTTACGGCTAATTTTGAGCGCATGCTCAATCGCCGATTGCCAAAAGCAGATCTGCCACGCTGGCTGAACTGCTTGGCGCTTGACGGAGGGCTCCGACCGGGCAACAATGCCATACAGGTGATCTTCCTTCATAAGCAGGAGAATCAAGCTCTCAAGCATTTTGTTCCCGCTCATTATGCCAACGACCTCGACGGTAAGGCTTTTACTGATTCGCTGGGAGAGTTCACGCTCCACAGTGCAGCAGTGCCCGAATTGAGTAGTTCTGAGGAAATGTTTCTCCATACGCTCAACGAACTTCTCAAATCCGCCACCACGGAGCGCCTTATGATTGTCGGGGATATGGATAGCGAGGAAACAGCAGCAGCTATCAAGCGTTGCATAGCTCAAGCCCCGCAACAAAAAAGTATAACACTGTTCGCCATGGAACCCGTAGCGGGTCGTGGTTTTATGCAGGAAATTCTTGGATATTCGCTGATGAATGCGCTCGGCATCAAAGGGAGCGAATTTGCATGATAATTACAGAGAAGGTGAGGACGCAGCTGGCGGGAGATTTCCCAAAGGCTTGCTTGTGTCGGAAAGGCCTACGCGGTTAGTGCCCTAATGTTTCTGACGGCGTTCCCCACCTTCTCTGTTCTTTTTTTATTTGTGCGCGAAAGGCAATAAGGAAGTTGCAGCATGGACGACTCCTTTTTATCGCGCTGATAGGGGTTGGCTTCATTTTCTACCTTCTTTCCCTTTGTGGAAGCATTTAATCTTGAAATATCTAACATCAAATAAATAAAAACCTTATGAAACTATCTCTAAAACTTGAGTGCTTGCTCCTTTTCTGCTTGGCCGCGCTGACTGGCTGGGCAGATGCCATTCAGGGAAGTACGACGGATCCAGCTTCTGGTAGGCCGGAGCACCGTTACATCCTTGCTAACAGTCAGGGCTATTATGTAAACAAAAATCTGGCACCTACTTCCACGCCAGCCAACCGCGCAGTTTTTGCCATGTATGCCGTGGACGGAAAGGCGGACGCCTACTACCTCTACAACGTAACGGCAGGTAAATGGGTGAGCTATACGAAGGCTGCCACTTATAACAATCAAACGGGCTTCCTTCAGCTTTCGGCTGAAAAACCCGAAGGAGCTTACTTCCGTTTTGATAATTATGCTGGTGAATACTATCAGATTCAGCCCTACACCACGGGAGGTACCAATGAGAAGTATTTGAATTGGTTCAAAGGCATCGGTTCTGACAATCCTTTGGACGGTAATGTCTCTTTGGGTCTTTGGCAGGATAGCGGATCTAAGGATGCTGGTAGTCGTTGGACCTTTACGGCCGTCGATGTGGAGCATACCTGGACACTTTTCTCTGCTGGAATGCCTTCCAATGCCGTTATCAAGGTGGGCAACAAGGAGTATCGTGGCGTGAATGCGCAAGGCGATACGCATTTTCGTGCGGCTTATGTCGATGCGAGTGAAGTATCTGTGACATGCGGCGGCGGTTATGTCTACACGCTTGTGGTAGATAATGCCAACCACCAAATAAACGTTGATTTTGTACAATTGTTCAACCCGACGGCATCTCCCACGGCGGAAGAGAAATATCCCTATTTGCTCAAGATGCCCGCAGCCTATGTCGGGACAAACGGCGGAAACCTATTGGGCGTTACCAAGAAATCGGCCGCAGATCGTTTCCTTCTGATTGAAGATACGGCCCGTTTGGGACAATATTATATATATGACCAAACCAGTGCAACTTGGATTTCTTACAGTTCTGCAACTATTGGTTCAACGGCTAAGCAGCAGAGCGAAAGCAAAGTGACGGTGGAAACCTCCAAGGCTTCGGCCAAAACATGGCAACTACGTTTGCGCCGCGATGGGGCAAGTGTGAGTATTTTGCCAGGCGAAATCTCTGACCCTTCGGGAGCTTCGCCAGCGTGGAACTTTACGGGTGGCGTGTCCCAAAATGTTGTTCTCAATTTGTGGCGTGCTGACGACAGCAACAGTGCTTGGCTCATCGAAGATCCTTCGGTCGGTTCGTTGGCTTGTGCCACAACGTTGTTCTCTGAACCTGGCAAAGAATTTATGCACAAGATTGTGCCCAACGAAGGAGAAACGGTGGTGGGCGTTGACTTTGGTGGCCTGACCTCTCTGAAGCTCTACGACGATCGCCTCTCCGTTGGAAATGCCTATAAATATGTATACGGCAAAGCCCCCGAGGCGGAAGGTGAATATAGCTATGTGGTGAAACTAAAAACCGCCGACGGCGATGAAAGCAGCGTTGCTGTGCGCCTCACGGTTAGCAACCACTTGCAGTCGGCCACACCGATGATGGGCTGGCTCACCTGGAACTGGTTTGCTCGCGCCATTAGCCACGACAAAATCTTAGCTGTAGTGGAAGGTATGCAGAATAAGGGGCTTATCGATGCAGGTTATTCTACCATCGTGCTCGACGACTGTTGGGCAAAACCAGAAAGCGATAAATCGAAACTCACTTATGATCCTGCTAAATTCCCCAGTGGAATCAGTGGGTTCAAGGCCGCGTGTCAAGCCGTCAATCCTAAAGTGAAAATCGGCATTTATAGTGATGCTGGTAGTATGACTTGTGAAAGATATCAACCCGGTAGTTATGGCTTTGAAAAAGAACATCTTGCCCTTTTCGACAGTTGGGGCGTTGATATGCTCAAGTACGATTTCTGCAATAGCGAAAGCGCTGCATTCGCCAGTTATAAGGCGATGGGAGCAGCCGTCAAGCGTCTCAATGAATCGCGTGTAGGTCGCACTCCCTTTGTCTTTAATATCTGCGAATGGGGTTCCAACAAACCTTGGACATGGGGCGCAGAGGCCGGCGGAAGTAGTTGGCGTGCCACGTCAGACGTGCGCGAGAGTTGGGTAGGTAGCTTCGGTCTTCCAGGTGTGTTGGGTGCAACAGATGTTGTACGCAATCTGTGGATGTATGCCGGCGTTAACCGCTTCAACGATCTTGATATGATGTGTATCGGCCTTCATGGTTTGGGCGGTCCGAGTAACTATACTGTTGGCCATCAGCAGAACGGCGGTGTCATCACAGGTCTGACGGCCGAACAAGCTCGCTCGCAGATGAGCCTTTGGTGTATGTTTGCCAGTCCGCTTTCTCTCTCCTGCGATTTCCGCAATACGCCCGCAGCTGAAAGTAATGGTTCAGCTGGCACACTCCCTAAGCCACTCATCACAGCCGACGATTTGGCCACACTGAAGAACCCCGCCATCATTGCCATCAATCAAGATGCACTCGGTCAGCAGGCAGAATATATGAAGAGCCTAAGTACAGGTACGACGAACTTTTCCAAGACGGGCTACGACGTTTATCTGAAAGATTTAACCGAAGGTCGCAAAGCAGTGGCCGTGGTCAATCGTGGCGGAAGTGGGGTGACGCCTTCCGCTCTCCCGCTTTCAGCCCTCTATATGAACGCTACGGCGACCTACATGAGTAAGGACGTTTGGAGCGGCGCAGAGAAAGAAATCAGCGGAGTACTCTCCGTGGGGCAGTTGAAGCCTTACGAAACGAAAGTGTTTGTGCTGACTGAAAAAAACGCGACTACGGGAGTTGGCAAGACGGCTCTCACAAGTAGCAATGCCACTCCTATTTACGACCTCTCCGGACGTCAGCTTCGCTCTGTTGAGAGAGGCCAACTCTATATCCAGGGTGGCGATAAACTCATGAAGTAAGTTTTTGTGTGCTGCCTTTTGCGACAGCTCTCTCTTTAGATAATTCTCAACGAACTGCATCCCTATTCCGTAAAGGAATTTAGGTGCAGTTCGTTTTTTGTAGCTTGCCTTGTGCAGTCCCTTTTCTTGTCAATTGTTTTCGTGTTTTAGCGTGCCGAGAATAGCTTGAAATTCAAGTTAAAGTAAAGAGTCCTCAGTACAGTCCGACTCGTCTGACCTGTCTGATAAGGATATTCACGAATATCCTTATTGCGTCAGCTGATACAATAAGGCTGTCGGCTGACAGAATAAGGAAATTTGCGGAGACGAATAGGCTTTTAATTTGCTAAATCCGACAAAAAAGTCGACTTTTCCCTCGAAAATGAGGGAATCTTTGAGAAAAGTCCCGATTTTTTTCCTCTATTTTTTTAGCGCACCTGGCCTGATTGTCAGCAGAAAGCTTGTGTTTTAGTTTTATTAAGACTTTTCTCATCCTTTACCAATGTAAAGGAAAGCGACAGTAAGAGAGTTTCGCTTTAGCTATGAGAGTTTTGCTCGATTGCAGGCTTTCTCAAAAGTAACAGAAAAGAAGGCTGTCTTTTTCAATAAGTGCGTTGGAAAATATCACCGAAAAAAGTTATCTTTGCGCATAATTTATCAACAAAAAAACAGACGATATGGGAAGAGTCATTATCATCGGTGCAGGTGGTGTTGCTACCGTTGCAGCGATTAAGGTTGCTAAGAATGCAGATGTCTTTACAGACGTAATGATAGCCAGTCGTACGCTGGCAAAGTGTGATGCAATCGTTGCATCGATAGCAGAAAAAGTTGGCGCAGAGCGTGCAAAGAATTTCCAAACGGCACAAGTGGATGCCGACAATACTCCCGAGCTGGTGCGCCTCTTTGAAGGTTTCAAGCCCGACTTGGTGATGAACCTCGCGCTGCCTTATCAGGATCTGACCATTATGGACGCCTGCTTGGAATATGGTTGTTCTTATCTGGACACGGCCAACTATGAGCCGAAAGATGAGGCTCATTTTGAATACAGCTGGCAGTGGGCTTACCGCGAACGCTTCGAGAAAGCCGGACTTACGGCTATTCTGGGTTGCGGCTTCGATCCGGGCGTGACGAGCATCTTCACGGCTTACGCTGCAAAGCACCATTTCGATGAAATCCAGTATCTGGACATCGTCGATTGTAACGCTGGTAATCACCACAAAGCTTTTGCCACTAACTTCAACCCAGAAATCAATATCCGCGAGATTACGCAGAAAGGTCTCTATTATGAAGATGGAAAATGGGTGGAGACCGAGCCGCTCGAAATTCATAAGACGCTGACCTATCCCAATGTAGGACCGAAGGAGAGCTACCTCCTCCACCACGAAGAGTTGGAGAGCCTCGTGCTCAACTTCCCCACAATTCGCCGCGGTCGTTTCTGGATGACTTTTGGCCAGGAGTATCTCACTCACTTGCGCGTGATTCAGGACATCGGTATGGCAAGCATCAAGCCTATCAATTATGAGGGCAAAGAAATTGTGCCACTGCAATTCTTGAAGGCCGTTCTTCCCAATCCGCAGGAACTGGGTTCTAACTACGACGGCGAGACAAGTATCGGCTGCCGTATTCGCGGCTTGAAGGATGGTAAGGAAGAAACTTACTATGTCTACAACAACTGCTCTCACCAAGCTGCTTACGAAGAAACAGGTATGCAGGGCGTGAGCTACACTACGGGTGTGCCAGCTTGTATCGGTGCACGCCTCTTCATGCAAGGACTTTGGAAGAAATCCGGTGTGTACAACGTGGAAGAGTTTGATCCAGATCCTTTCATGGAAGAACTCAACAAGCAGGGGCTGCCTTGGCACGAAATCTTCGGTGGCGACTTGGAGCTGTAGGATATAATTAAGGACTCGTTGCTTCGAAAAGTTCCCTCCGTTTCTCTCATAAAGGAGCAAGTAGGGGAGAGCCTATAAATGATTCCTAAAATAATAGATATTAACTTATAAACTAAAAAAGCCCTCTGTGGGTGGTCTCGGAATTTTCCTCTTTTGGGGAGACATGGTGGGACTGCTGTAGGTTTCTTGAACGTTCCTTTTGGTAGAGCGAACGACGATACCTTTGGGTGGGGGCACACATACCTTTTCTTATATGGCAAAAAAAGAAGAATTGGAAGCTTCAGCAGCCAGCGAAAAGCTGAAAGCGCTGCAAGCCGCGATGGCCAAAATCGAGAAAGATTTTGGTAAAGGCTCTATCATGAAGCTCGGCGACGATAAAATTGAAAATGTAGGAGTGATTCCAACGGGAAGTATTGCACTGAATGCTGCATTGGGCGTGGGGGGTTATCCCAAAGGCCGAATCATCGAAATCTATGGCCCAGAAAGTTCTGGTAAGACTACGCTGGCTATCCACGCTATTGCTGAAGCACAGAAGAAAGGCGGCATCGCTGCTTTCATTGATGCAGAGCATGCTTTCGACCGTTTCTACGCTAAGAAATTAGGTGTTGATATCGACAATTTGCTGATTTCTCAGCCCGACAACGGCGAGCAGGCACTTGAGATTGCGGACCAGCTGATTCGTTCGAGTGCTGTGGATGTGGTTGTTGTTGACTCCGTGGCCGCTCTGACCCCAAAGGCCGAGATAGAAGGCGATATGGGCGATAATAAAGTGGGCTTGCAGGCTCGCTTGATGAGCCAAGCGTTGCGTAAGCTCACGTCAACCATCAGCAAGACCAACACAACGTGTATCTTTATCAATCAGTTGCGCGAGAAGATCGGTGTGATGTTCGGTAATCCCGAAACTACCACTGGCGGTAACGCACTGAAATTCTACGCCAGTGTACGTTTGGACATTCGCCGCGTAACGACACTGAAGGACGGAGACCAAGCTGTGGGCAACCAAGTACGCGTGAAGGTGGTGAAGAATAAGGTGGCACCTCCCTTCCGTAAGGCCGAATTTGAAATTACTTTCGGAAATGGTATCAGCCATATAGGCGAGGTAGCCGATTTGGGCGTTGAATATGGCGTTATCACAAAGAGCGGCTCTTGGTTTAGCTATGGAGAAACGCGTCTCTGCCAGGGGCGTGAGGCTCTCAAGAAATTGTTGGCCGATAACCCTGAACTCTGCGACGAAATAGAGCAGAAAATTACTGCTGCCATGCAGCCAAAGAACGAAGAAGAGTAATTGCTGACTCTTAGGAGTCTAAACTGTGAGCCTTTGTGCGACAAGACGAGCATTATGTCCTATGTGCTCACTCGTAAGTCTTTGGTTTTAGGAGATTTAAAAGAGTTGTTTGTGGTTTAGACTTTTTAAAATAGAAAACTTTTTAAGCAGGCTTTGATTGTAAGTATTTGATAATCAAAGCTTGCTTGTTTTGTTTTGGAAAACTTTTAGGGATTTGATAAATATATGCGTGAAGATTTTTGGAAATATGGGTGGGAATGTATAGCTTTGCATCCCGAAAAAAGAGAGGAGGGTTTTATTCCAGAAATAAATAAGAGATGATGCTCTTCTTTTTTATATAACACGTTAATTATATTCTCTAAAATCTTCATAAGGTGGAACAAAAAATCTACAGCTACGATGAAGCGTTTCAAGCGTCCCTCGAATACTTCGCTGGTGACGAGTTAGCAGCCCGCGTGTGGGTCAATAAATACGCTCTCAAGGACTCGTTTGGCAATATTTACGAGAAAACGCCTGCTGATATGCACAGGCGTTTGGCCAACGAGCTTGCTCGCATAGAAAATAAGTATGAAAATCCGCTGTCAGCGGAGCAAATCTTTGAGCTCCTCGACCATTTCCGCTATATTGTCCCTGCAGGTTCGCCAATGTCAGGTATTGGAAATCCGTATCAAGTAGTGAGCCTTTCCAACTGCTTTGTGATAGGCATCGATGGCGATGCAGATTCCTACGGCGCAATCATGAAGGAAGACGAAGAGCAGGTGCAGCTGATGAAGCGTCGCGGTGGCGTTGGTCACGACCTTTCGCAGATTCGTCCGAAGGGTTCTCCAGTTAAAAACTCCGCCCTTACCTCAACGGGTATTGTTCCGTTTATGGAACGCTTCAGCAACTCTACGCGCGAAGTGGCGCAGGACGGCCGACGCGGCGCACTGATGTTGTCCGTCAGCATCAAGCACCCCGATAGTGAGGCCTTTATCGATGCGAAAACTGAGGAGGGTAAAATCACGGGCGCAAATGTCAGTGTGAAAATTGATGATGCTTTTATGGAAGCCGCTGTTGCAGGAAAGAAATACCAGCAGCAGTACCCCATCGATAGCAACAACCCGAAGGTGGTCAAAGAAATAGAGGCGCAGGCACTTTGGCAAAAGATTGTTCACAACGCATGGAAGAGCGCTGAACCGGGTGTACTTTTCTGGGACACAATCATACGCGAAAGTATCCCTGACTGCTATGCCGACCTTGGTTTCCGTACAGTGAGCACGAATCCGTGTGGAGAGATTCCACTCTGCCCCTATGATAGTTGCCGATTGTTGGCCATCAATCTGTATAATTATGTAGAAAATCCATTTACGGAGCAGGCCTCTTTCAACTTCGAGAAGTTCCGCGACCACGCAGCTAAGGCGCAGCGACTGATGGATGATATCATCGATCTGGAACAAGAGAAGATAGATTTGATTCTCAATAAGATCGCAGATGATCCGCAGACTGAAGAGGTCAAAGAAACAGAGCGACATCTCTGGGAGAAAATCAAACGCAAAACTGGTATGGGGCGACGCACGGGTTTAGGTATCACGGCTGAGGGCGACATGCTGGCAGCCCTCTCTTTGCGCTATGGTACTCAAGAAGCAACGGACCAAGCTGTGGCGGTTCAACGCACGCTTGCACTGGAAGCTTATCGCTCCAGCGTTACGATGGCTCGTGAACGTGGCCACTTCGAGATTTTTGATGCAAAGCGTGAAGAGAAGAATCCGTTTATACTTCGTATCAAAGAAGCCGACCCGCAGCTCTATGAAGACATGGTGAAATATGGTCGCCGCAATATAGCTTGTCTTACGATAGCTCCCACGGGTACAACATCGCTCATGACACAAACTACGAGTGGTATTGAACCTGTTTTCTTGCCCGTCTATAAACGTCGCCGCAAGGTGAATCCGAATGATCCAAAGGTGCGCATCGACTTCATTGACGAAACGGGTGATGCTTTTGAAGAGTATATCGTGTACCATCATAAGTTCCTCACTTGGATGAAGACCAACGGCATAGACACGGAGAAGAACTATACGCAGGAGGAAATCAACCACCTGGTGGAACAGTCACCGTATTACAAGGCTACGGCAAACGATGTGGACTGGCTGATGAAGGTGTCAATGCAAGGAGAGATTCAGAAGTGGGTGGACCACAGTATATCTGTTACTGTGAATCTTCCGAACAATGTTGATGAAGCCCTTGTTGACCGCCTCTATGTGCAGGCTTGGCGTAGCGGCTGCAAAGGATGTACGATTTATCGAGATGGAAGTCGCTCGGGCGTTATGATAAGCGTTAGCAAGAAGAAAGAGAAAAAGACTCAAGATTGCCAACCTCCTGAAGTGGTGGAGAAGCGCCCCGATGTACTGGAATGTGATGTTGTTCGTTTCCAAAATAACAAAGAAAAATGGGTGGCTTTTGTTGGGCTGCTCGATGGACGTCCCTACGAAATCTTCACAGGTTTGCAGGACGACGACGAAGGTATCGTATTGCCCAAGAGTGTGACAAAAGGACACATTATAAAGGCTGCTGGACAAGATGGAATGCATCGTTACGATTTCCAGTTTGAAAACAAGCGCGGCTATAAAACGACAGTAGAAGGCTTGTCTGAGAAATTCAACAAAGAGTTCTGGAACTATGCCAAATTGATTTCAGGAATCCTTCGCTACCGTATGCCGATTGAGAATGTTATCAAACTCGTTAGTTCTATGCAGATGGAGAGCGAGAGCATCAATACGTGGAAAGCCGGTGTTGAGCGCGCCTTGAAGAAGTACATACAAGATGGAACGGCTGCTAAAGGTCTGAAATGTCCCAATTGTGGTCACGAAAGTCTTGTTTATCAAGAAGGCTGTCTGATCTGTAAAAACTGCGGCGCCAGCCGTTGCGGATAGTGACAAGCGTATTATACCTCATAAAATAAGTTCTGCCGCCTGTTCCATCTCGGAATAGGCGGCAGTTTTGTAGACTTATCTTCGAAAAAATGTAGTATTTCTTGTTTTGTATCTTCGAAAAAGTGTGATTTTTCCTTATTTTATCTTCGAAAAAGTGTATTGAAGTGTGATTTTAGTCTTCGAAAAAGTGTGATTTAGACATCTTCTCGCTTCGTTGTCAGCGTGACGCTCGCACCTAGGCAGGCGGCACCGATGGGCGGGTTTACTTTGGTGAGCGTCAGGGTGACGACACTGATGAGCGGGAATGTCTTGAGAATGTGCCGATTGATGCGGCCGCAAACGTGCTCAAGGAGGTTGGAGGGTTGCTCCATTTCTTTACGCACAACCTCATAGACACTGGCGTAATTGACCGTTCCATTCAAATCGTCCTCCTCTATGGCCGTGGTGGCATCGGGGAGAATGAGGTGTACATCAACGGTGTAGTCGCCGCCCACTACGCGCTCTTGCGGCAAGCAGCCGTGAAAGGCGTAGAACAGAAGCTGATGAAGGGCTATCTCTATCATCTTGGCGTTTTTTTACTGGAAATACACTCTCTTCACGCGTTCGCTGATGCTTGTGAGTACCTCGTAGGGAATGGTCTGCAAGACATCGCTCAGCACAGTTACTGGGAGGTGGTCGCCAAATATCTCAACGCTGTCGCCCTCGTGGCAAGGAATGTCCGTGACATCAATCATGCACACATCCATACAGATATTTCCCACATAGTAAGCCTTCTGCCCATTGACAAGGCAATAGCAATGGCCATTACCCAGATGGCGGTTGAGGCCGTCAGCATAGCCAATAGGGATGGCAGCAATGCGGCTGGGGCGCGTGATAGTTCCCTTCCGACTGTAACCTACCGTATCACCCGGCGCAACGTCGCGAATTTGCAAGATAGTAGTTTTGAGCGACGACAGATTATGGATGACGTGGTTATCGATAGGGTCGATGCCGTATAAGCCCAATCCGAGGCGGCACATATCAAGGTGGCGCTCCGGGAAACGCTCGATACCCGCCGAATTGCAGATATGGCGCAGAATCTTGTGGGAGAAAGCCTGTTGCAACTGCCTTGAACCCTCATCGAAGAGTTTGAACTGCTGTGCGCTGAACTCATCGAATTTTGGACTGTCGCTGCCCACGAAATGCGAGAATACGGAGCGCGGAATGAGCGCTGACTGGTGTTTGAGACGATCAATGAGTTGCGGCATATCCGTCTTAGGATTGAAGCCCAGGCGATGCATGCCCGTGTCGAGTTTAATATGAACGGGGAAATTAGAAATACCCTGTTTACGTGCCGCCTTAATGAGTGCTTCGAGTAAGCGGAAGTTGTAAACCTCTGGTTCAAGGTCGTATTCAAACAGTGTATTGAAGGACGACATCTCGGGGTTCATGATGATGATGTTAGCCGTGATGCCCGCCTTTCGGAGGTCTGCGCCCTCGTCGGCCACGGCCACGGCTAAGTAATCAACCCCTCTGTCTTGCAGCGTCTTGGCTATCTCAACGCTTCCAGCCCCGTAAGCGGAGGCTTTGATCATGCAAACAAGCTTTGTTTCAGGCTTCATGAACGAGCGATAGAAGTTGAGGTTCTCCGAAAGAGCTTCGAGGTTCACTTCGAGCGTTGTCTCGTGCACTTTCAAGGAGAGAAGTTCGGTGAGTTCCTCAAAATTGAATTCGCGTGCACCTTTCAGCAATACGAGTTCGTGTTGTATCTCGTTGAGCACGCCACTCTCCAGCAGCGCCTCGGTAGAAGGGAAAAAGCGCTTTTTGATTGTAAACGCAGAGTGGGCAGCTGAAATCTGAGGGCCTACACCAATGATGCGGTTGATGCCGCGCGAGTGAACCATATCTGCCACTTTCGCGTAGAGATCTTCGTGACTCA
The DNA here is from genome assembly GCF_963536905.1 of uncultured Alloprevotella sp. Taxonomy (NCBI): domain Bacteria; kingdom Pseudomonadati; phylum Bacteroidota; class Bacteroidia; order Bacteroidales; family Prevotellaceae; genus Alloprevotella; species uncultured Alloprevotella sp. The sequence goes on from NZ_CAUTBW010000001.1 coordinate 98,574, forward strand.
TTCCGCTCTGCTGGATGTCGCTGAGGATGAGTGTGCGCGTCATTCCGTTTTGGTCGGGGCGGCGACTCATAAAGTCCAGTGCGATGTCGAGTGAGTTAACATCGTTGTTGTAGCTATCGTTGATAATGGTGCAGCCTCTTACGCCTTGTTTCACCTCCAGGCGCATCGCCACAGGTTCGAGCTTCTTCATGCGCTCGGCAATAACGGCAGGGGTGATGTGGAGGTAGAGACAGACGGCCAGCGCGTTGAGAGCGTTCTGAATAGAAGCGTCGTCAACGAACGGAATCGTCATTTCGTAGTTTTTCTTGAGGTAGGCATAGGCTATCTCTGTAGAAGTTTCATTCTTCTTAATGGTGTGGATAAACAGAGGACTATCGGCATCTTTGCGCGACCATGCCAATAGATCTCCCGTATAGAGCGAGCGTTGGACACAATCGGAGATCACGGGATCGTCACCATCGTAGATGAGGATATTGGTATCTTTGAAAAGACTCAGCTTCTCCAAGCATTTCTCTTCTATGGTGGCAAAATTCTCTTGATGAGCTTGCCCGATATTGGTCATTACGCCAATGGTGGGTTGGATCATGGCGCGCAGGGTTTGCATTTCATCGGGCTGGCTGATGCCCGCTTCGAAGATACCTATCTGGCTCTGTTCGTTGAGCAAACAAACGGAAAGTGGCACTCCCACTTGTGAGTTGTAGGAGCGCGGGGAGCGGGTGACAACCATTGAAGGAGATAGCAACTGATAGAGCCATTCCTTAACAATCGTCTTGCCATTGCTGCCTGTCACACCGATAATTGGAATGGAGAAAGCTTCGCGGTGGCGTTCGGCCAATCGCTGGAGAGCTTTGAGCGGCGAGATAACCAAAAGGAAGTTAGCTTCGGGATAGAGTTCCTCATAATGGTCAGGGACAGTTCCAACAACAAAGTTGCGCACACCGCGGCGATAGAGGTCGGCGATGTACTTATGGCCGTCGTTGCGCTTTGTGCGCAGGGCGAAAAAGAGCGATGTTTCTGGAAAGGCTAAAGAGCGGCTGTCCGTCAGCAACCAGTCGATTTGGGCATCCAAGTGATGGCCAAACAGACGCGCTCCAATGAGCGCAATAACTTTTTCAAGAGAATAATGCATAATTATTATCCCGTTATGAGACGTATTTATTTTGTTTTCTTTTATCCTAAAATAATCGAGGTTCTTCTGCCATAGGCTTATCTGCAGCTATGGGTTTGTGAGCGGTTCGGCGGCGTTCTTTCTCCAGCGTTTGTGCTTGTCGGCTTGTTTCGGGAGAAAACGTCCATTCGCGGAAACGTTGCCAAACATAGTCGGACGCTTGGGCCGAAGGATGCAGCATATCGGCATCGAAGAAGCGATAATCGCGCAGCTCGTCTGTCACGATTTCGTAGGCAGGAAAATAGAGCGCGTTATCATTGGCCGCACAAAGTCGGTCGACAGATAGCATGAGTGTAGACTTTGCCAGTTGGTTGCCGTGCATTCCATATTTTGCATAGCGATAAGGACTAATGGTGAAGAGCACTTTCAGCCGTGGGAGTTCACGCGCAAGAGCTTCGAGTAGTGGATTCCAGGCGTTGCAAATTGTTTCGAGGTCAATGGTTTGTTCTTGAAACGTTGTGGCCAACTCTTTGTGGCAGTTGCCCACCACATAGCCTTGTGTGCGGTGCAGATAGGCGTGGTTAGTGCCCAGCGTGATAGTGAGAATGTCGGCTTCGCGTAGCAAAGTGGACGCTCTCTCGAAAGCCTCCATGATTTTTCGCTTACAGTCGATGCGCTCTTGGGCGGAAAAATGCGTGGAATGAAGCCAACTGTGCCACAGCCCATCGCGACCCTTGAAGATGTAGGCGTCTGGAAAGAACAACGAGCCTTCCAGCAAAATTTCCAACGCCATGCGGATGCTCTCAGGATTATAGAGCACGCCAAAAGGATTGACACACACTTGTCCGTCGGGGAGAGCCTCCTTCATACGAGCGCCTATGCTGTCGGCAAAACAAGAACCTATCAGCAGGACGCGGCTTGTGGGTGTCACCGTCAAGGCTGTTTTGGGTAAATCAACTATTGTTCTAAATTCCATACTTAACTGCAAAAATACTCCTTGAGAGGAGAAATAAGCCTATTATCAGTGAAAAAGTTTGTAGTTTTGCACCTCATCATGGGTGGAAGGCCTCAAAAGGAGGCGACATCTGTATTTTTATGCGTATGAAATACCTCATAGTTTCTGATATTCACGGCTCTCTGCCGGCTTTGGAGCGCGTGCTCGATTTCTTCCATAAGGAGCATTACAATATGCTTTGTATCTTGGGCGACATTATCAATTATGGCCCTCGCAACGGACTGCCTGAAGGCTTAGACCCTAAAGGTATCGTAGAACGGCTCAATCCTTTGGCTGATCGCATTGTGGCCATTCGTGGAAACTGTGATAGCGAGGTGGATCAGATGCTGCTCGATTTTCCGATACTTAGCGACTATGCGCTGCTTGTTGAGGGCGGGCAACGGATATTCTTGACTCACGGTCATGTGTATGGCGAGCAGAATTTGCCGCGTGCCGGTTTCGACGTTTTTATTTATGGGCATACCCATCTGTGGAAACTGGAACGTGACGAGCAGGGTAGGGTGATTTGCAACACGGGTAGTCCCACCTTCCCGAAGCAGCAGCGGCCCGCCACGTTCTGCACGTTGGAGAACGGAAATCTCAGTGTGCGCCTGCTGGACGGAACGATTCTCAAAACAATAGCTCTGTGATGTAAATTATCATGGTTGCTTTCTTCTTTTTGTAAGCTTTAATTTACAAACGCTTTTCTGATTCTAGAAACGGAAACAACCTTTTTTGTGTTTTTTTTATCGGCCTGTTCGCTTGTTTTGCTTAGTTTGATTGGTCGGAATGCTAAAGAAAGGAGGATTTTCCTCTAAGAAATGCGTTTTTTGGCTTATTCTGTCAGCTGACAGCCTTATTCTATCCGAAAATATCCTTATTCTATCCAAGAATTTCCTTATTGTATTTTCAATTCCTCGGCGAGAAAATAAAATTCCTCGGCGAGAAATTTTAATTTGCCCTATAGAAATTGAAAATAGGCCTATTTTTTTGATGCAAAAAATAGGCGTTCTTTTCGATCGTAGGCGAAGAAATTGATTTTTGAGCCTCTCTTGAGGCTGTAGACTGCGAAAAATATTGACAATATAAGACGTTTCTAAATTTGTCTTATGCTTCTTTTATAGTGAATACTGTAAAGGTGAAACGATATCACCTTTACAGTAAATGGAGTTATATGGAGACTTTATTATTCTCCTAAGATCTGTGCGGAATGCTCCTTCACCTTGATTTCTTTCGGGCTCATAATGCGCGTGATAACGCCTTGTTCATCGGTGATAAACGTGGTGCGGAACACGCCCATAGTGGTGCGGCCGTACATCTTCTTTTCTCCGTACACGCCGAGGGCTTCAACGAGGCGCTTCTCCGTGTCGCAAATGAGCGGGAAGGGGAGTTGATATTTTTCGATAAACTTCTTGTGCGATTTCTCGTCTTGAATGCTGCATCCGAGCACTTTGTAGCCTTGCGCAAGGAAACGTTCGTAATTGTCGCGCAGGTTGCAGGCTTGATTGGTGCAACCCGGAGTAGAATCGCGCGGGTAAATGTATAACACTACTTTTGAGCCACTCAGTTCGCTCATTGTCCATTCTTTGCCGTCCTGGTCTACGCCCAGCACTTCCGGCAACTTTTGTCCTATTTCCATAATTGTAAGTTTAAAATTGAAGCCCCTTTTCTTCTCTCTATGAAGGGAAAGCTCTCTCCTGTAGTTTGAAGCGGGGCGCATTTAGGGGTTATAATTGAATGTCTAAATCGTCTTGAATTCTTTGTAGGAATGCTTCCACGCTTTCTCCCTCGGCGGGGAACTGGCTCAGGTTTCCTGCTTGTTTGATAATCTCCCGCGTCATTGCACCGCGGCAACTCTTGGCATACATGGCGGGAGAAACCATGCGGCCGTTCTTCTCAATGTAGAACGTGGGCTGAATCACATGCACTTCTTTCTTGACACGCTTCCAATCGAAGAGGTGCTCCATCTCCTTTGTGGCCAAGTGCACGAGGATTCCATCGTCGGACTGCACGGCACGGATGAGTTCTTCCGTCAGCCGCGGCTTCCAAAAATCAAACATGGTGCGTTCTTCGGTGGCTTCCAACTTCACCTTGCCTTCCATGCGGTAGGGGTGGATGAGATCAAGCGGTCGCAGAAGCCCGTAGAGAAACGAAGTGATGAAAAGATGTTCTTGTGCAAAACGGAAGTCTTCGGCCGAAAATTCTGCCGCTTTCAAGTGTTTGTAAGCTTGTCCGAAATAGGCTAAAATGGCAGGCATTTTCTCGTTCTCTTCTCTGAACGACTGGTAGCGCAAAAGGTTCTCTGCCGCCAGTTGTGGGCTACAATTCAGTGCGTTTCCCACCTCTTCCACATCCCATTGGCTCACCTCCAGCGCAAAGCGTTCGGCCTCGGCTTCAAAGCATGGGCGAGAGGTGCAGGGCACTTGCGTACTCGTCTGCGCATTCATTATTTTAGCACAAGCCAGCAGTATTTGCATATCATCATCTCTTTTTGATTGTGAAACTTAAGTCTAAGATTGTTTATCTTGGTCTTTCTATTATGCAGATGTCCAAATCTTTCTGTTTGCAAATATAATAAAAACTCGTGTTTTTTCTATCTAAAAAGTCTCATAGCAATCTTTCGGTAATATAAATCTAGCAAGTGAATTCCTACATCCACTTTTCAACCCTAGTCCTTACCAAATCTAGAATCATAGCTTTATCTTTAGACTCTATACTATCTTGAACTTTCTTACCCTTAAATGTTTGATAAATGGAAAAACAAAAAACAGGAATTCCTTTTATTAAAAAAGATTCTTAGTGAGTTTCAGGTGCTTTTTCTCTCCAGACTCCTGTTCTACTACCTATTTTAAGATATATTCTTTTCTCAATATCTAATTTAAATATAAAAAAGAGGGGAATATCAGAATTCCTCTCTTTTGTTGAAGATACTTGTTGTATTCTTTACTTCACTTCCTAAAACTTATCCGATACTGATTATCAGCGTGTTATATTCTTATGGTACAAAAATGTTTCCTCAATTTGAGTAGTATTGATTAGAAAACATCTTGGATGTTGTCTTGCAGATCTATATCTTCTATTATTTTTATAATCTTCTAGGTTTTTACCTAAATCAATCATTAGGAGGATTATCCCTAATGACAATTTGGGGTTATATCACATCATATTGAAATCTTATATTTTTTAACTCATCTGTCATTTCAAGAGCCTTTCTTTTCTTCGTCTGTCTTCCCGTCTCACTAATAAGATGCAAGTTCGTTTTAGCCCTAGAACAGATGACGTATAGCAATTTCTTTGAAGCTTTAATCCCCTTTTGAGCAAATATGTCATTCCAGTGTGGGATAAAACCTTTTAAAAGTCCATATGCGATTACTGTTTCAAATTCTTCTCCCTTTACACCAACACAAGTATTAATGACGACTCCTGTTCTTTCTCTATAAAAACTTTTAAACGATTGAATATCACTAGGAATTTTAAAATTAGGATCTTCTACACGCTTCTTAATACTAGTAAAATACAAATCCCATAATTCTACCAGCTGTGGATGCTTGGTATAATCTATTTCTACAGCCTTAAGAAATTGCATAAAACAATCTTTTATATAATCAAGGCCCTCTACCTCATTAGAATCTATTGAATTTATTAGTCTCAACAAATTTCGTTCACTTGAATATCTTTCTAAGAATTCTGTATTTGTAATATCTCTAAAACCATCTATTAATTCAGTTGCCCATCTATACCTTGCTGAATATATTTTTGGATTTGGTTCTGTGAGGAATAGCCGTGAAAGTTTATACCAAATATTATCTCTATTTTTTGACATTGGGGCTAATCCTGAAGCATCAAAATTTACGTCAGGTAACGTTACTCTTAATTTTTTTGAAACAGAGGTTATCAACCACCATTGTGGGACTAATACACAAATTTCATCCTCTGGAATTCCCTTATCCAAGCTGTTTTGAATTAATCTGGCTATTTCATCTACAATATTAGATTTATCAACCGTCTGATTAAGCGTTATCAAACTATCTTTTTCAGCATTAGACCCAACAGCATTAATTTTAATAGGCTGTGTTTGAAAATTACTATAAAAGTCAATAATCCTTTGACTCGATCTATAATTACCACTGAGTGTTAATGGTGTTACAGGAAGATTTTCAAGTTCTATCTGAATTTCATCTAAACTTTTAGCCACTCCTCCAAGAGATGCATAAATAGCTTGATCTATGTCACCGACGAGAAATAGAGATGTATTACCTTTTCCAGATTTAATGATTGTAGAAATTATTGCATATAATAAATCCTGCGTATCTTGATACTCATCAACACAAATCAATTTGAATAAATTAGAAAGCACTTTTGGAATCCTAGGATAGTCCGTTAATATTTTATAAGAATAACAAAGTATTTGTTCAAAATCTATAAGTTTTTTTTCTTTTAAAACATTATGATACTCATTCAGAAGTCCAAGTTTTTCACGATTTGTTTCAATACAGCTCCCATCTCTTTGAAATTGAAAATTTATAGGTTCTATCTGGTTTATATTATACTTAGTTTTTAACTCACTAACTAAATCAGCGCAAAAGGCTTCGTCAGCAATTGAAAATCCATTTTTCAGTGCAGGTACATAACAAGAGTAAGGCTTCAATATCCACTCTAAGCAAAAGGCATGTAATGTTCCTGACCAAACATTATCACAATTAATACCTAAAGCATTAAGTCGTCTAAATATTTCTTCAGCAGCTCTTACTGTAAAAGTTACAGCAGCTACTTTTTTCTTACAACCCTCATCAAAATGACTAGTGACATAAGCAAGTTTATGAATTATCACTCGCGTTTTGCCACTTCCTGGACAAGCCGTCAACAAAACATTTCCTTCTTGTTTAACAGCTTGTTTTTGCTCATCATTTAATTCGTTAAATGTCATAATAGCTTTAAGAATTTAGTTAATTGATCATCTTGGAAAGTATCACAAAATTCGTTTATAATAGTCTCCTCACTTTTTCCTTCTATTAGAAACTTGCTTGCTTCTTCTTGATAGTTATTATCATCATCTTCTCTGAATGCCATTAAACGATATGAAATTGCTTTAACTTTAGAAGATTCATTAAGAGAGTAAGCTGCAAATGCTATTGCATCCAGAATATAATTAGGGATATATGTATTATAAACTAATTCCTCAGCCACTAATAATGCTAACCAACCTTTACCAACCTTATCTGCAATCCTTAGAACTTCAACCCCAGAAATATCGACAGATTCCTCTTCTAATTTCTTTTTAAATTTATCAATATCTGCTTGCCGAGCGTAAATTTTATCTAGGCAATGTACATATTCCCAACTATTATTATTTATCAATAGATCCACTTCAAATGTATAATTTGCTAAACAAAGTTTTAAAAATTTGTTTCCCTTGCAAAATTCAGTAAGTCGATTTTTCCTTTCAAGTCCGCTTTTTTGTGACTTTCTACAATGCTTTTGATAATCATTATCTTTATTGGGGTCAGCAGGAAGAGAAACAATTGATTGATCAGAATCAGTCAGAATGGCGCAATGCTTTTGTATTCTGTCAGCGTGAAAAATCTGCGCAATATTCTCAAAACCAGTACTACCAATACTTATTAAGCTAACTCCTATCTCATCCAGTGAAAGTCCAAATACCTTTTTGAACATTTCTGGAATTAAAATCTGCTCTGCATCACCCTCAACTAAAACAACTCCTTTTGCAAACAGAAGGTTGCTTCTTACGGCATCTAAGTATCTTTCCACTCTAATAGTCTGACTTTGCTCTAAGTTATGTGCAGGATGAAAGACCAACGACCTTTGGCTTTCGCGTGCTAGAATATTCACACTACTTATTTTACTAACTGACGAAATATGTGTAGAGTGAGTTGATATTATTACCTGTGTTTTATTTTCTTTTAAGTTGTTGAAAAGAGTTTTTTGAATATGTGTGTGAATATGTGCTTCAGGCTCTTCGATGAAAAGGAAATTAGCAATGTTATCAGACTTTACCTTCTCATATTCCAGTAATTTTAAAGACAAATAAATCAAATTTGCTCCTCCTAAACTTAATTCCCAAATCTTCCCTTTATACCCTAAATCATCAGGATCACCAACCCATAGTTTTAATGACTGGAATAACTTCTCCATTTCATTAGGTATTTCTGATCTTATATCGATATTAGGTGCATAAGTAGTCCCCACAGCATCCTTTATGCTCTTATCTACCCCCCGCCTTATTTCCTTGACTTCATCCAGCGAGCTAATCTGTTCATTAAGGTTATCAATGCTTTCTATTATTTCGTTTTGCTTTGCTATTTTTACAGTTTTTTCCTTCCCTCTCAGAAGATTTAATAAAGGATTGTTAGCATAAGACCTTAAGTCACTTTCTACATCACGTAATGCTTTAATAAAAGTACATGAAACCTCATTATGAATACTTATTTCCGATGGGGGACGTGTCCCAAAAGCTAATTCCTCCTTATCATCAGGATTAGGAAATTCTATTTTATCAAAATCACCTACATATCGCCTATAGCTTTCATCATCACTAAAGTCTGCTTCCCCTCGACATAAATAAACCGTTTCATAATCCGCTAAGGAAATCTGGGTCAATATGTCTTCTAAGCCTTTGGGACATTTATCTTCCCTTAATGAATAATCATAAATTTTTCTTCTTAATTCATATTTGGGCCGAAAGTACACGGAGTAACTTCCTTTCGATTCTTGGTCCATTTGGCCACATGCTTGAATTGCTATCGCTTGTGCTTCCTCATTTGCATCCAATTCTTCAAAAACGACAGAAATAATTAACCAATGTCCTTTCCAAGTTCCTAAAGATCTATTAAAATCTGTTTCATAAAAGCTTATATATCGCGGAAGCGTATTATCAAGTAAAATTCTTAAAGCATAAAACAAATTTGTTTTACCTGAGCCATTTTCTCCGATGATAGTATTTATACCTTTCGTGAATTTCAGTTTGGCACTTCTGAAATTTCTAAAATTTCTAATAGATAAAGAAGAAATATGCATAATCAAAAATGTTTTAAAATTGTAGGCTTATATACTGTAACGCTGTAGCAGAATACATATAGTATACATAGTTAAATAATATGTTTTTTAGAAGTATTGATAAATTTCAAATATAAGTTATAGTTTTCTCAATATTGTGTCTATTCATTCTGCTCATAATAATATGAATAATCGATACCTTTCATAAACATTTCTCGGTCACCAATCTTGGTGGTGAGTGCTGCCTGTACCAAAGCCTTGATATGCGTGCTATCAGAAACACTCTCACGCATGGCTGACAAATATTCGTTTTTATCTATATGACTCCAATCCACACATCGTTTGAGAGAACGTTTCAGCATGAGGTCGAGCCAAATGCGAGTGCTGCGACCATTACCTTCCATAAATGGATGGGCTACGTTCATTTCGACATACTTGTCCATTATTTCTTCGAAGGTGTTTTCTGGCATTCTTTCAATTGTTTGTAGCGTAGCAGGGAAGTGCATACAATTAGCGAAAGTAAAACCTCCTTTGGATATATTCTTTGTTCGGATTTGTCCTGCAAAGTCATACAGTCCTCCAAAGAGATAAGCGTGTATTTGTTGCAGACACTTTACACTTCCCGGCTCTGCCGTTTTCAATAGTCTGCTCTCAAAAAGTTGATAGGCTTTCTTCTTACTCTGCCCATCGATGGTGTTATCGCTGTAAGTAAACCAATCAAGAAATCCCATTGCCTTGACATTGGATATTGCTTTTGCCAGAAGAGTTACGCCCTCTGCATCAAACGTATCTATCTTATAAGACTTCCCGTCAGAGGCTTTTAGCTTCAGTTGGTTAGTAGCACTAACCAACTGACTATTTTCTTTTCTTAGTTTGGTTTTGAGATACTTCCAATAGTTTCTCGTCTTTTGGTAATCATCTTGCTCGTTAAT